>NZ_NOXS01000028.1:90783-99146 GCF_002251735.1 Elstera cyanobacteriorum
GATCTTTGACATTGTTGATTTATGGGAAGGGATATGGAGTTGGTGGCCTGTTGGCTGCTGGTTCTTGGTCTCTTGAGAGAGAGAGTTTAGGGTCAGTTTTAGTGGTGTCAGTGATGGCGCCATTAACCTGAGAGTTTGATCCTGGCTCAGAACGAACGCTGGCGGCATGCCTAACACATGCAAGTCGAACGAGTNATGCCCGGAAATCGGTGATCCGCTCCAAAGTCGAACACGTCTTCGCCGGGCTGAAGGATCGGATGGGCTTGTTTGTCCGAACGATCGGTCTCGACCGGGCCACCACCAAGATCGGGCTGGCCAACATCGCCTACAATATGCGTCGGCTCATCTGGCTCGATACCCGAAATGCGCCCGCATGACGGCAAAAGGCCGCCAAAACACAGCATAGCAACCTGAAAATACTCAGAATGCCCGAAAGGCGGGCATGAATGGCCGTCAGTGGCGCTGAGCTTCTCTCGCTACGGCAAAACGCACGGTAATTCGAGGTGACCGGTTTCCTCGGTGGTCTTCTTGGCGGCATCGTCAGTAAAATCTTCGGCGGCGGCAAGAAGAACCCGTTAGCGGTGACCGACGTCGGGATCGACGCGGACGGTAAATTTGTGGTTCTCGGGTCGGGCTCGAACAATAAGGGCAATACGGAGATCTCGAAGCAGATCGCGCAGGCGGCGGTCGATAGTCTCAATGGGTTTATTGGGTTCGTCGACGGCAAGATCATCAATATGGAAGACATTGCCGGGCTGCGCTACGGGTACGAATCGAGCAAGGGCGGTACGGTCTATTTCGTCGGCCCGGACGAGAACCTGAAAGAAAACGCCTTCCACACAACCGAGGAGGCGCTGGATTATGGGGTGCTGCGCGAGTTGCGCGGCACGCTGATCGAAGGCGGCAACGTCTATCTCAAGCGCGGCCTTTATGGCTCGGACGCGACAACGCGCGCTGATCTTGGCAAGGATCTGACGACCGCAGCGCGCTACGCCTATTATCAAGCCTATAAGGATAGTTCGCCGAGCGAGCTCCTCTATATGGCCCGGAAGGAGAATTTCTCCTGGGACGAGGTGCTTAAAGAAGCCGAGGCGATGGCGCTGGATGTGCCCAATCCGGCCGATCACTATAGCCGCGTCAATTATCTCGCCAGCCGCCTCGGGTCGGACGCCGCCGAGGAGATTATCCTTGGGAAAGCCGTGGGCACTGCCGCGCCCAAGCTCGATATTGGCTATAAGCTGACGGGCGACGAGCGGCACGACCTCGCGCTCTATGAACAATTGGTCAAAGAAGGCCGCATCGAGGTCGCGACAACAACCGTTCAGAAGACCAATCCCGCGACCGTCGGCGTGCCGGAGACCAAGGAGGGTGAGGTCTTCGTGGACGGCACCTGGCGCAAGCTCGCCGCCTCTGTTTTCGATTTGGCCTATGCACCACCGAAGACCGCCAGCACCACGCTGACCCGCACGCCGCTTGAGCTAGGGCACGAGGGGGATAACCCCGATGCCATCGTGCAGTTCAAAGACACGCGCCTGCAATCGGTAGAATTTTGGCAAGAAGCGGCGCGGCCAAAGCCTGTGCATGCGCTGAATAGGGCTGAGCTTGATGTCGATCCGACGACGTCGGAGGCGACAAAAACCACCCTATTTAGCGGGGCGGCAGCGAATGAGGCAACCAAGACCGCCATGCTCGCTGGGGCGGTAGCGGGGATTGCCCTGACCCGATCCCCGGCCGCAGGGGCGCAGGCGGGCGATATCTTCAATGCCGCGAAGGGTATTGAGGTGGCGGGCGGCAATCTGTGGCAGGACCAGTCGACCGGCGCGCTTAATCTTATTGGCCGCGCGCTGGCGGATATTGACGTTGGCTCGCGCCATGATTGGACCCAGACGAACCAGACGGTGACGTCGGGTCAAGTCACCTCCGATAGCGACCTGGCCGCGCTGGATGAGGGCTTCATCTATGTTACCGAAAACGCCCTGGCCTATGATGAGAAGATCAAATCGACCGAAGATCGCGTCCTTGAGATCGATCAGGATCTGCTGACGGCCAATGATCTCGGGAACATCGGCGATTACCTGATCATCAAGCAGGTCGGTAACGCTGTGAACGGCCAGGTGACGATCAACCACGGGCGCATCACCTTTACGCCAGACCATGATTTTAACGGCGAGGCGCAGTTCGACTATCTCGTCGAGGATGGTCACGGCGGCGTTTCGATGGCGACGGCGCGGATCAATTTTGGGGCGGAGAACGATAAGCCGGTGGTGACCGGCGAGTTGTTCAACTCCTATCAAAACACGACGATGACGGTCAGCGCCGCTGATCTTTTGAGCAACGACTGGGATGTCGACGGCGGCGGGCTGCGCATCACCGGCGTCGATGGCGCCATGCTGGATGGCGATAATATTTATTTCACCCCACCGGCTAATTTTAGCGGCGTTACCGGCTTCTACTATGATGTGACCGATGCCGCTGGCCAAACGACCCGATCCTATGCGGCTGTGACGGTCCAGACCCTCGCCAATGGCGAGAAGACGGTTTCGATCGGGGCAACCCGCACGGCCGACGCGGTCAGCCGTCCGACGACCCCAAAGACGACGGCAGCCCCCAAAACCGTCTCGAAGGCAGACGAAGAGAAGGCCAAAAAAGCTAAAGAAGATCGCGCCAAACTCGAGAAGGATCTCGCCGATGCCCGCAAGGCGATCCCGAAGGGCAAGGTCGAGGCGGTTCAACTGAGCCAGGCCCTGAAGGATATGGACGGGGAGATGCGCTATAGCGTGCTGTCCAGCCTGTCCGCAGGCACGCGCTTCTGGCTTGCGGTGCAGGGGAAAGAGACCGGCGCTTTCACCAATGCGGCTGCTTTCTCGGCTTTCATGGCGGCTGGGTCGGCGGCGGCGGGAACACCGCAGACCGTCAGCTTCCTTGGCAGCACGTTCAGCCGGGATGAAGAGGGCCATGTCACCTCCTCCTCCTCGGTTCTTTATAGCTCGGGCGCGGTGGGGCCGGTGCGGACGGCGCCGCAGGTTCATTATGTGACCGCAGGGGAAATCGTCTCTCAGCAGGTCAATCTCTCCAACCTTGCGGCCCTCAATCCGCTGCTGCCCTCCGTCCAACTGTCGGTACAGAATGCTGCCCCGCTCGCGGCCTCGACGTTGGGACGAACCACGGTTCTGTTCGATAGCCCCGTTGCTGTGGCTCCACAGTCGGCGCAGGGTGCTGCGGCCTCCGCCCCCTCCGTCTCGGACGTAAATGAGGTTGCCCTGTTCACGGGCAAGGATGCGGCCTTGACGCTGGATATGGAGGCGCTGGGCGGCGGCGCGGGGATGCGGGTGCTGTCGGTGATCGGTGGGGCGGGCGGTTCGGCCTCGGTCGATGCCGATGGCCAGGTGCGCTTCACCCCGACCAGCGGCTATACCGGCACCGGCAGCTTCGAGGTGCTGCTAACCGATGCCAGCGGCGCGATTATCTCGACCCAGGCGCGGGTAACCGTGCTGCCGACCGCGACGGCGACAACAACGGCAACATCGGTCACCAGTACGGCGACGAGCGTCACCACGGTCGAGGAGATCGGGCTCACCACGCTCACCACAGCGGGAACGGGCACCGGGTCCGGGACGGGGACTGGATCGGGCACAGGCAGTGGAACCGGCACGGGTACCGGGACTGGCACCGGCACGGGGACGGGTACCGGAACAAACGTCACCACGGTCACGCTCACGACCGTGACGACCGAGACCGCCAACACCACAACAACGACCACCACGACAGGGACCAGCAGCACCGGCGGCGGGACGGGGTATGCGGGCAGCCTCGAGGGCGCGGC
This sequence comes from Elstera cyanobacteriorum, assembly GCF_002251735.1. Lineage (NCBI taxonomy): Bacteria > Pseudomonadati > Pseudomonadota > Alphaproteobacteria > Rhodospirillales > Rhodospirillaceae > Elstera > Elstera cyanobacteriorum. The sequence continues at coordinate 94,607 of NZ_NOXS01000028.1, forward strand.
CACCCCGGCGGAACCCGTGCCGCCGCCCGCCCCTGTCGTACCGCCGCCGCCCGGCGTCCGCTTCTCCGTCGCGCAACTGGTCCAAGCGGGCCTTGGCGGCGATGCGGGCACGCTCACCGTCAGCGCCGTTTCTGGGGCATCGGTCGGCTCGGTGACGCTCAATGCCGATGGCTCGCTGCAATATGTCGCGCCCACCGGCTATACGGGGGCGACGACCCTAACGGTGACCCTCTCCGATGGTCAGGGCGGCAGTTTCACCCTGCCGGTCACGGTTGATAGCACGACCGGTGCGGCGGTAACGCCGGTGCCTCCGGCAGCCAGCCCGATGCCGGTCGATACGCTCTCCGCGCTCGACGATCTCGGCGGCGGTAATGATGGCGCGCTGGGGACGGAAGATCGCGGTGTGCGCTTCGTCGCCGCCGATCTGCTGGCCAATGATGCTGGGACCGATCTCACCCTTGCGGGCGTCCATAGCGCCACCGGCGGGACGGTCAGCCTGGCGGCGGACGGCAGTATTCGCTTTATCCCCGATGCCAATGCCACCGGCCCGGCCAGCTTCGCCTATGAGACGATTGACGCCGATGGGGTGGTCACCACCCACAGCGTGACCGTCGATCTGACACCGGTCAACGATGCGCCGACGCTGGTCTCAACGCCCGTGACGGCGACGGAAGATACCGTGCTCACCCTCTCGGCCGCCGATCTCGCCGCCCGCATCAGCGATGCCGATGGCGATACCGCGACGGTCACCCAGGTGACGGCGCTGCTCGGCGGTACCGCCAGCCTCGATGCTTCGGGGGCGCTGGTCTTCACCCCGCACGCCAATTTCAACGGCACCGGGCTGGTGCGCCTGACCGTCGAGGACGGCAACGGCGGCGTGGTCACCCAGCTTCAGACCCTGGCGGTGCACAGCGTCAACGATACGCCAACGGCGGTCGATCAGAGCGCGGCGGGCACCGAGGATACCGTTAAACGCTTCACCGCCGCCGAGCTGCTGGCCGGGGCGGCGGATGTAGACGGCGACCTGTTGACGGTGGCCGCTGTTGCCAATGCCGTCGGCGGGACCGCGAGTGTTGGCGCCGATGGGCGCGTTACCTTCACCCCAACCGCCAATCACACCGGCGCGGCCGGGTTCGATTACACCGTCTCGGATGGGAACGGCGGTACGACCACGGCCCATGTCGATCTCACCCTCGCGGCGGTCAATGACGCGCCGACCGGCGGCGCGGCCCTGACTACCGACGAAGATACCGCCCTGACCATCGATATGGCCGCCGTGCGCGCGGGCGATGCCGATGTGGAAGGCGATGTCTTCACCTATGGGGGGATCACCAATGTTCGCCACGGCACCCTTGTGGAGAATGCCGACGGTACGGTGACCTTCACCCCCACGGCGAATTTCCACGGTCAGGCGGGCTTCGACTATCGCCTCGTCGATGAGCATGGGGCGGAAGGCACGGCGACCGTTGCCATCACGGTCGCCTCGGTCAATGATGCGCCGACCGCCGCCGATCATAGCGGCACCTTGGCGGAAGATACCGCCATCCGCATCACCGGCGCCAATCTGCTGACCGGCGCGCGCGACGTCGAAGGCGATGCCCTGGCCGTTACCGGCGTTGCCGGGGCGACCGGCGGCACGGCGGTGCTGGGCGCCGATGGCGCGGTGATTTTTACCCCCGACGCCAACTACAATGGTGCGGCGGGCTTCGATTATACGATCGCCGACGGCAATGGCGGCACCACCACGGCCCATGTGGCGCTCGATATTACCGCCGTCAACGATGCTCCCACCGGCGGCGCGACGCTTGCCACGAGCGAGGACACGGGGCTGATCGTCGATCTCGACGGGATCCGCGCCGGGGATAGCGATGTGGAAGGCGATGCCATCACCTTCGGCGGCGTTACGCAGGTCCATCACGGTAGCCTGAGCGAGAATGCCGACGGCACCCTGACCTTCACCCCCGATGCCGATTATTACGGACAGGCGGGCTTCGAGTATAAGCTGACCGACGCGCAAAGCGGCGAGGGGGCAGGGCGGGTCGTCATCAACGTCGGCGCCGTCAATGACGCGCCGGTGCTGGCCGACCATAGCGGCACACTGACCGAAGATACGCCCGTTCAGATGAGCGCCGCGACCTTGCTGGCGGGCAGCCGGGATGTCGACGGCGATACGCTGGCGGTGACCGGCGTTGCGGGCGCGACCGGCGGCGCCGTCAGCCTGGATGCCCAGGGCCGCGTGTTCTTTACCCCCGATGCCGATTACAGCGGCAGTGCCGGGTTCGATTATACCGTGTCTGATGGCAACGGCGGCACGACGACGGCCCATGTGGCGCTCGATATCACCGCCGTCAACGATGCGCCGCGCAGCCTCGCCGACCTCGCAACCTTCGATGAGGACACGAGCTTTACGGTCCAGGTCGCCGATCTGATCGCCAATGATTATGACGTCGAAGGCGATGGGTTCGACTTCCAGCCGATTTTCTCGGCGAGCCACGGCACCGTCACCGATAATGGCGACGGCACGGTGACCTTCACCCCCGACGGCGATTATTTTGGCGCGGCAAGCTTCTCTTATCGCGTGACCGATAGTGGCGGCGCTGCAGCGGATATTCAGGTTGCCCTGACCGTCACCGGCGTCAATGACGCGCCGGTCGCTGCCGATGATGCCTTTAGCTTCACTGAAGATACGGTCGCGCTTTTCTCGAAGGCGGCGCTCTTTGCCAATGACCTCGACGTCGATCACGACACGCTGACCATTGCCTCGGTGCAGGATGCTGTCGGCGGTGTTGCCACTCTGACGGCGGGCGGCGACGTCCGCTTCACGCCCTTCGCGGACTATAATGGCGCGGGCAGTTTCACCTACACGATCGACGATGGTCACGGCGCGCAGGCGACGGCGACGGTTGCCCTTGATATTCAAGCGGTCAACGATGCCCCGCGCATGGCGAATGTAACCTATGCCGCGACCGAGGAAGTGCCGCTCACCCTTACGCCCAGCCAGATCCTCGCCGATGCCAATGCCCATGACGTGGATGGCGACGGCTTCGACTTCACCGAGATCACGGGCGTCACGGGCGGCACCGTTACGGCGGAGGCCGATGGCAGCCTGACCTTCACCCCAACGGAGAATTTCTTCGGGCAAGCCGAGATCACCTATACGACCACCGACGCCCAGGGCGCGGCGGGCACGGGCCGGGTGACGCTCAATGTCGCCAACGTCCAAGACGTGCCGGTCACCGGCAACGATAGTTTTGCGCTGCAGGAAGATCAGAACGCCCAGTTCACCCATGCCGCGCTGACCGGCAACGACAGCGACGCCGATGGCGACGCGCTGACGATTGTCTCGGTCGGTAATATCCAGGGCGGCACGGCGCAGGTCTCCGGCGGCGGGGTCTATTTTAGTCCGACCGCCGATTACAATGGCGCTGCCGGGTTCGATTACACGGTGTCGGACGGCCACGGCAATACCAGCACGGCCCGGGTCGATCTCGCCATCGCTGCCGTCAATGACGCGCCGCGCTTGCAGTCCGACTGGCTCGGCTCGGCCCTCGAAGAGCAGCCGATCACCGTCTCGACCGCATCGCTGATGAGTAACGATAGCGACCCCGAAGGCGATGCGATGACCTTCCTCGGCGTCGGCAGCGCGTCCGGCGGCACCGTCAGCCAGTCGGGCGGCACGGTCACGTTCACGCCCTACACCAACTTCGCGGGCACCGCGAGTTTTAGCTATCAGGTCGCTGACGCACATGGGGCCGTTAGCACGGCAACCGCCGCCTATCAGGTCATCAACGTCAATGATACGCCCATTGCGGCGGGCGAGACCATTTATGGGCAGGAAGATCAGGTTCTCTTCCTCTCCTCCGGTCAATTGACCCAAAATGACTATGATGCAGACGGTGACGCCCTCTCCATCGTCTCAGCATATGGCGCCTATAATGGCTCGGTTTATAGCAATGGCTCGGGCGTCGTCTATGTTCCAAACGCCAACTATTATGGGATGGACCAGTTCACCTATACCATCAGCGATGGACATGGCGGCACAGCGAGCGCGACGGCCTACCTGAATATCGCGTCGGTGAATGATATGCCCTATGGCGCGGGTGAGCAGCTCAGCCCGATGAACCAAGGCTCCACGCTTAATCAGGATTTTGGAACGCTCTTGGCGAACGATCGGGATCCCGATGGCGATGCTTTGACGATTATCTCTGCGAGCAGTTCCTATGGTAGCGCTTATGTCTCGGGTAACAACGTCGTCTTCACGCCGCGCACCAATGTGACCGGGGCAGCGAGTTTCGATTATGTGGTCAGCGACGGGCGCGGCGGCATGATTACTGAAACCGCCCAGATCGACGTCATATCCACGAACCGGGCGCCCGTGATTACAGCCACGGCAATTACCGGAACGCCCGTCAATATAGAGGGTAATTATACCCCCTATTATTTTGGCACCGTGACGGCCTCTGACCCTGACGGTGATGCGCTAACGATGCAGGCAACTTCATCCTCCGGAATGATAATTGCCCCGGCAAATCCCTATCAA
>NZ_NOXS01000029.1 GCF_002251735.1 Elstera cyanobacteriorum
TCTCCCCCATCGTCCCCGCAACGGTCTGTTGCGCGGTCTGCGGGGCCGAATCGGTTACAGTCGTCAGATAAAAATCCTTCGCATTTTAACGAGATATTAACGAACACAGCTTCGGTTGCAATCAGAATCCAGCCCACCCGTCCTCAGGCTGCCAGCCGTTGCATCTCAGCCACAGCGTGGCGTCGGCGCACCCCGAAGTCGACAAGCCGTTTTCCAATTTATGACAACAGTGTTGGTCGTAACGCACTCTTCTTATTTGAATCACTCATTGTTATAGCATCCTAGTTCGATGGAGATTTGCGATCTGGGTCAAGGTTTCCGAATCAAGAATGATGCCATGCATCAATAATTTTTACATATATCCAAAAATATAAGAAAGGCGATATAGCTAACGCAAATCTAGTGAATATGCTTTTCGCTCTTATAAACAATACTATAGAAACAGGAATCCCTATAACCACATAAAATGGCCCCGAGAACATCACATAATATGCCAGCACCTCTAAATCCCCTCGAGACGATGACGTGAAATCCTCCAAACAAAGCGCGACCATCAAAATATTAACAAGAGAGCCGAATTGAGACCTTACGTGGAAGAAAATTATTTAATATCCATAATTATACCACATTCTAAGTATCCTTGAGTATGCAAAAAAATAAAAAATCGGGGAAAACAATATAATAATCCTCCAATACCATTTCTTCAATTTTATCAAAAATAATATAGTGACAGGTATTCCTATGAAAATATAAAAGGGCGCCGAGAACATGGCGTAAAATGCTAATGTTTCATAAAAACCTCGATCAAAAGACATGGTTATTCTCCAACCTCAATCCCGGGCACGACGCTCTTGAGGTCGGCAATCATCGCCTCCGTATGCCCAAACGGCGCCACCAGGTCGATCAGCCCGACGATCTCGCCGCTGTTCCACTCCGCCGGGTGCAGGCGCAGGATGCCGCCGTTCAGCCGGTCCCGCACCTCCGGCGAGACCTTCCCCCACAGCGCCACACCAATCGGTTTCTGCGGATCGCGGAAGATGCGGTAGGTGCCCAGCAGCAAGGCCGGGGCCACGAACCAATCGAGGTCCGCCAGGAAGAGATGCTTATGGGCGGGCGATTGCGACATCAGCCAGCAAATCTCCCCCATCGTCCCCGCAACGGTCTGTTGCGCGGTCTGCGGGGCCTGGGAGGTGGTCGGCATCGTCAGGATCGTCTCCAGTCTTTCTCGTCGGTCTAGCGCTCGCGCAGCGCTTCCTGTTTGTACTTTTGCAACGGGGTGAGGAGATCGTCGAGCACGATGCGCTCGGCGGTTTTGATCGCCACCGCGACCGCCATACCCTTGGCCGCCGCCGCAATGGTGGCTTAGAACTGCGTCCGTTGTAACGCCCACAGTTCTAAGCCGGAACGGCTTGCGGGGCGGGAACCGGCGAAACCCCCTGCGCCTCTGCGGCTGTGATTTGGGCGGCCAGAGCGCGGCCATAAGCGGGCCGGGCCTTCAATCGCTGCCAATAGGCCGCAACGGCGGGCAGGAAGTGAGCATCAAGGCCAATCAATTCCGCCAGCATCAGGGCATAGCCGACCGATACATCGGCGGCGGTGAAACGGCTCGCGACGAGATACTCCCGCGCCGCCAGATGCGGCTCCAGCGTCCGCAACCGCCCCAGGAACCATTTCGCATAGGCGTCGGCCACTTCCGGCAATTTGCGCGCGTCCGGCTCGAAGCGGCCATAGCGCAGCACCAGGGTTTGCGGGAAGGTCAGCGTTGCCTCGCCGAAGTGCAGGAAGTTGAGATAGGCGCCATACTCCGCCTCCTCCGGTCCGATGCGTAGGGGCGTGGGCGCGGCCTTATCGGCGAGATATTGGCAGATCGCCGCCGATTCGGTCATGCGTACCGGCCCGTCTTCGAACAGCGGAATGGTGCCGAGCGGGTTGACGTCAAGGTAAGAGCGCTGCAAAGCGCGCGGCGGGAAGGGCAGGACGATCAACTCGTAAGCCAGCCGCAGTTCTTCCAGCATCCACAGGGGCCGGAAGGAGCGGGCACTGAGGCAGTGATAGAGTTTGATCGACATAGTGCAAAATCCCCCCGATGTTTTGGCCAGGATCGCACGGCCCTTCCCTAGAAGGCTAGACGTTTACGCCTGCGGAAAGATCAGGGGATGCGGGCGATGACCTTGATTTCGAAATCGAAGCCCGCGAGCCAAGTTACGCCCACCGCCGTCCAATTGGGATAGGGCGGTGCCCCGATGAATTTTTCGCGCACGGCCATGATGGTATCGAACTGCTGGGCCGGATCGGTGTGGAAGGTCGTTACATCGACCACATCCGCAAAGCTGCACCCGGCGGCGGCCAGCACGGCTGTGAGATTATCGAAGGCCCGTTCCACCTGCCGGGCGAACTCCGGCTCCGGCGACCCATCGGCGCGGCTGCCGACTTGGCCCGAAACGAACAGAAGATCGCCGGACCGGATCGCCGCCGAATAGCGGTGCTGGGTATAGAGCGCTTGGCGGTTGGGATCGGCCGGAAAAATGGCGTCGCGCGGCATGGGCTTATCCTTTGGGAAGTTTTCAGATACGGTGCGTATGTGGTTTGATCATATATACGCGACGTATGTCAATTGAAAACATACGCAGCGTATGTGAAAGGGATGATATGGCAGGGAACCGGCGTCTGGCGCAAATGGCGGAAACCCGCGCCAAGCTGATCGCGGCGGCGCGCAGGGCTTTTGCGGAGAAAGGCTATGCGGGCGCTTCGATGGACGATTTGACCGCCGAGGTCGGGTTAACGCGCGGCGCGCTCTATCACAATTTCGGCGATAAGCGCGGGCTGCTGGCGGCGGTCGTGGCGGAGATTGATGGGGAAATGGCCGCGGAGGCGCGCGCTGCGGCCGCGACCGTCGCGATGGCCTGGGATCGGTTGCTGGCGGAAGGCGTCGCCTATATCGAAATGGCCCTGCGACCGGAGGTGCAGCGGATCGTGCTGCTCGATGGTCCGGCGGTCCTCGGCGATCCGTCGCAATGGCCTAGCCAAGATAGCTGCCTACGGGCGACCGTAGCGGCGCTGACAATGCTTCAGGCGCAGGGGATCGTACGAGCGGTGGATGCAGAGGCGGCAGCCCGGCTGGTGAACGGCGCCGCGCTCAATGCAGCGCTCTGGGTCGCCGCCAGCGATGACCCGGCCCAGGTGCTGCCGAAAGCGGTGGAGGCCTTTACCTGCCTTGTGGAAGGGCTACTGGCCTCCCCATAGTCCCCGCAATCCGTCCTAGACGAGTTCGACCGCCATCGCCGTGGCTTCCCCGCCGCCGATGCACAGGGCGGCGATGCCTTTGCGCAGGCCCCGCGCTTTTAGGGCGTGCAGCAGCGTCACCAGGATGCGCGCACCAGAAGCGCCGATGGGATGCCCGAGGGCGCAGGCGCCGCCGTTGACGTTCAGTTTCTCGCGCGGGATGCCAATGTCTTTGGCGGCGGCCATCGCCACCACGGCGAAGGCCTCGTTGATTTCAAAGAGATCGACCTCGGTTGCCGACCAGCCGGTCTTTGCGAGCAACTTCCTAATCGCCGGGATCGGGGCGGTGGTGTACCAGGCCGGGGCGTGCGAATGGGTGGCGTGGCCCTTGATTTCGGCCAAGACCGGCAGCCCGTCCCGGTCGGCGACCGAGCGGCGGGTCACGATTAGCGCGGCGGCGCCATCGGCATTGGCGGAGGCGCTGGCGGCGGTGATCGTGCCATTGGCGCGGAAGGCGGGTTTCAGACCGGGGATACGCTCCGGCTGAACTTTCAGGGCGTGTTCATCGTTCTCGATCAGGAGTGCGCCGCCCTTGGCCGGAACGGAAATCGGCGCGATTTCGGCGGCGAACGCCTTGCTATTGATGGCGGCGCGGGCGCGGGTCAAGGTTTCAATCGCGAAAGCATCTTGATCGGCGCGGGTGAAGCCATATTGTTCGGCGGCAGCCTCGCCGAAATCGCCCATTGGGCGGCCCGGTTCATAGGCGTCTTCCAGCCCATCGAGCGCCATATGATCGAAGATACGGTCGTGACCGGACCGATACCCGGCGCGGGCCTTTTGCAGCAGGTAGGGGGCGTTCGACATGCTCTCCATCCCGCCCGCCAGAATGATCTCCCCCGCCTCGGCCCTTAGGAGATCATGGGCCAGCATCACCGCCTTCATGCCCGACCCGCAGACCTTGTTGATCGTCGTCGCGCCCACCGCATCGGGAATGCCCGCGCCGCGCAGTGCTTGCCGCGCGGGGGCTTGGCCTTGCCCGGCAGACAGCACATTGCCGATGAACCCTTCGCTGAGTTTTTCCGGCGCGAGGCCCGCCCGCTCCAGCGCCGCGCGGATCACATGGGCGCCTAAGGCATGGGCGGACAGGGGGGCGAGGTCGCCCAGAAACCGCCCCAGCGGCGTGCGGACGGCGGCGGCAATCACGATGGGATCGGCGGTCATGGGAACCTCGTTAAATGATGATCATCATGTATTGGATTATAAATGACGGTCATCCTATAAAGAGTCAAGGAGGCACCATGCGGGTCAGCAAGGCACAGGCAGAGGCCAATCGGGCGCGGATCATCGAAACCGCCGGGCGCTTGTTCCGGGAAAAGGGGTTCGATGGTATCGGTGTTGCTGATTTGATGAAGGAAGCCGGGCTAACGCACGGCGGCTTTTACGGTCATTTCGCGTCGAAGGAAGATCTGGCGGCCGCCGCCACGGCCCAGGCGTTTGCCGAAATGCGTGCCTATCTGGAAAAAACCGTTGCCCGGTATCCCGAGGATGCGTTCGAGCGGGTTGTGCGCGCCTATCTGTCGGAAACGCACCGGGCCGCGCCGGGCCGGGGCTGCGTTGCGGCGGCTTTGGGGCCAGAGGCCGGGCGCCATGCCCCGCCAGTGCAAGCGGCGATGACGGCGGGGATCGAAGCGCTTTTGGCCTTGCTCGCCCGCATTGCACCGGGGGAGACCGAGGCGGCGCGGGAGGCTAAGGCGCTGTCCGCCCTCACGGAGATGCTCGGGGCGATGGTGCTCGCCCGGTCGGTCGGCGATCCGGGGCTGGCGGCAAAAATCCTGAGGGCCGCCGAGGCGCGGATTTTGGGCGGCTAGAGCTTCCGTTCGAAAATATGCACCAGCCGGAAGCGCTCGCAGACCAGTTCCATGTCTGGATGGAAACCGCCATTGCGCTCGAAAAAGCGGATATGCCCGTCACGCCACGCTTCATACGGCCCTTCACCTTCCGCCACGGCAAAAGCATCATCGACATCGCAGAAGCGGCGGATGGTGACATCGGTGGTTTCGATAGCGCAGGCGGGCCGGCCTTGGCCGTCCAGCACCACATCGCGCCGCCCGACCTGCGGCATCGGCTCGCCCGCCTCAATATCACGCAAGGCGCCGCAGGTGGCGGTTTTCTGACCACTGAGAACGCGGGCAAGCAGGTCATCCGCCAATTCGGGCGAGTCGCCGAATTGGAATTGATGGGCGGTCGCATACTCCGGCGGCAGGCTCATGGTGCGGCTCGGCGTTTCAGTTTCTCATAGCGTTTCACGATCCGCTCGCGCTTCAGCGCCGACAAGCGGAAAATCCAGAAAAGACCGTCGAGTTGATCGATTTCATGCTGAAGGCAGGTGGCGAGCAGCCCCTCCGCCGCCTCCTCCCGGGTGTCGCCGGTGATCGTCTGATAGCGCACCCGCACACGGGCCGGGCGGTCCAGCGCGTCGATCACGCCGGGCATCGATAGGCTGCCTTCGTCCTGCTGGCGGGTTTCGTCCGACGACCAGATGATGTCCGGGTTCACATAGGTGCGCGGCCCGTCTTCCGCCGAAAGTTCGATCACCGTGATGCGGCTAAGAACCCCAATATGCGGCGCGGTGATGCCCAGGCCCTGCTGGTCGCGCAAGGTGTCGAGCAGATCGGCTGCGAGGGTGGCAAGGCTTTCGTCGAAGACCGTGACGGGCGCGGTCGCTTGCCGCAGCTTGGGGTTCGGATAGAAAATCAGATCGCGCACGGCCACGGCCAGTCTCCCTTAGGGCTATCGGCGCGCATCAAGCCCGGCGGCGTGGAAAAAGTCTAGCCGCGCGGTCAATCAGCTTCGATGGCCAATGGTGCCAGGCTTTTGGGATCATATTTTGCTTCGATCTTGCGGCCCTGTGGGTCGAAGGCCTTCACCTCGTAGCAGCCGTCATCGACCTTGATGCGGCTGACGCGATAGCCCTCCTGGGTCAGCCTTTGGTGCAGCACCTCGCGCGGTTGCCATTCGGCGACGGGCGCGTGGCAGTGGGGGCCGCCCGCCCAGGCGCCGCCGCTCAGCAGAACCCCCGTCACAAGAAGACGCCCGATCATCGCAGCCCATCCTTTCATTACCCTGCGTCAACCCTGCCAGGATAGTCTGACGCAAGCCTGACGGCGGGGCCTTTCCGTCAGGCACCGGTCAGGCTGTTGCGCCAGACTGCGGCAAAGGCAGGAGGGGTGATGCGGATATTATTGGTGGAGGACGAGCGCAGCATCGGCGGTGCCGTGCGCGATCAGTTGAACGCCGATGGGCAGGCGGTGGATTGGGCGGAAAGCCTTGTGGCGGCAGGGGAGTTTCTGGCCGTGACCGACTATGACCTGCTGCTGCTCGACCTTGTGTTGCCCGATGGGCAGGGCAGCGATCTGCTGAAGCGACTGCGGGCGGTGGGATCGGTGCTGCCGGTCATCATTCTGACGGCGCGCGACCGCATTTCCGACCGGATCGCCGGGCTGAACGCCGGGGCCGATGATTATCTGGTGAAGCCTTTCGACCTGAACGAACTCTCCGCCCGCATTGCTGCGGTCGCGCGCCGGGCGGCGGGGAAGCCCAATCCCGAAACCCGGCTGGGCGCTGTCACGCTCGATCCTGCCGCCCGGCGGGCCAGCCGCGATGGCCAGCCGGTCACCCTGACCGCGCGGGAATGGGCCTTGCTCGATGCGCTGCTGCGCCGCCCAGGGGCGATCCTGTCGAAACCGCAACTCGAAGAAAGCCTCTATGCCTTCGGGGACGAGGTGGAGAGCAACGCCGTCGAAGCCCACGTCAGCCGCCTGCGCAAGAAGCTGGGGCATGAGATCGTCGAGACTGCGCGCGGCCTGGGCTATCGCTTGGGGGCCGGGGCATGACCGGACCCTATAGTCTGCAACGGCGGCTCAGCCTGTTATTAACGCTGTTGGTGCTCGCGCTCTGGGGCATTGCGACGCTGGCGGGGGCCGTGATCGTTCGGCACGAGTTGGACGAGGTATTCGACAGCGCGTTGCAGGAACTGGCGCAACGCCTGCTGCCGTTGGCCGTTGAAACCCTTTACCGCGATGATCCCACCGATGGGCCGCGCCATATTGCGGCGCTGGCAGGGCACGAAGAGTATCTGACCTATCTGGTGCGCGATGCTGATGGGCATATCCTCATCCGCTCCCATGATGCCGACCCCTCGGCCTTTCCTGGGCGACCGACGCCAGGGTTTCGCAGTTTTCGCGATGTGCGGCTCTACACCGAAGCGGGGGTAAGCGGCACGGTCTTTGTCGAGGTGGCAGAACCGCTAGGGCACCGCCGGGAAGCAGCCTGGGAAGCCAGCCTCGGCTTGCTCGCGCCGATTTTGCTGTTGGCGCCGCTTAGCCTGCTGGCGGTCTGGGGCGGCGTTCGGCGCGGTTTGGTACCAGTCACGCTGCTGCGGCGACAGATCGAGCGGCGCGGCGATGCCGACTTAACGCCGATTGCCGGGCTGCGGCTACCATCGGAAATTGCCCCGGTGGCTGGGGCCGTCAATCGGCTGATGGCGCGGCTCGACCGTGCTTTGGCGGCCGAGCGCAGTTTCGCCGCGAACAGCGCCCATGAATTGCGCACGCCGCTGGCGGGGGCCTTGGCGCAGACCCAGCGCCTGATCGCCGAAGCACCAGAGGGGCCATTGCGCGACCGGGCGGTGGCGGTGGCGGCGTCGCTCAACCGCCTGTCGCATCTCTCCGAAAAACTGCTGCAACTCGCCCGCGCTGAATCCGGCCTGTTTCCCCCCGGCCCGCCGACCGATCTGGCGCCGCTGGTGCCGATGATCCTGGACGATCTGATCCGGGCGGCAGAAGGGCGCTTGCTGATCGATCCGGCGGCGCCGCTCATCGCCACCATCGACCCGGATGCCTTTGCGCTGCTGCTGCGCAACTTGGTGGAAAACGCCCTAAAGCATAGCCCTCGCGGGACGCGGGTGATCGTTCGGGTGCTGGCGGAGGCGGTTCACATCCGCAATCAAGGCCCGGTTGTGGATTTCGACCGGCTGCGTGCCCGCTTTGCGCGCGGGACTACCCGGGCGTCCGGCAGTGGTTTGGGCCTTGCCATTGTCGATGCGCTGGCCGCCGCGACCGGGGCCGCCGTAGCCTTCCGCTCACCGGCCCCGGGGGCGGTGGATGGTGTCGAGGTCGTCTTAACGCCGCCCGCGTGAGTGCCGGGAAAGGCAGCATCTGCCGCTTTCCTGCGCGCCAACGCTGCGCCCGAGCGCTCCATACGGGCTAAAAAGGGGTAATGATTAAAAAATAGCCTATGGCATCAGCATTGCATACATTCTTGCGAACGGGCGCCGTCGCCCAGCAAGACAGAGGAGCAGAGGCAATGGCAACGCTGGCGGACTATCTTTCCCAGGCCAGGGCAAGCGGATCGGCGGAAGCGGGCGTTCGGGCCGCCTATGAGCGTATCCGCGCCTGGAACGATCCGGCGCTGTTCATCACCCTGCGACCGGAGGAAGAGGCGCTGGCCGCCGCCCGCGCCCTGGCCGGAAAGACCGATCTGCCGCTGTTCGGCGTGCCCTTCGTGGTGAAGGATAATATCGACGTCGCGGGCCTGCCGACGACAGCGGCCTGCCCCGATTTCGCGTATACGCCGACGGTTTCGGCCTTTGCCGTGGCGCGGCTGGAGGCGGCGGGGGCGATTGTCGTTGGCAAGAGCAACCTTGATCAATTCGCGACCGGCCTCGTCGGCGTCCGCTCCCCCTATGGGGTGCCGCGCAATAGCCTGCGGGCCGATTTGGTGCCGGGCGGCTCCTCCTCCGGCTCGGCCACCTCGGTCGGGGCGGGGCTGGTGCCGTTTGCGCTGGGGACCGATACGGCGGGATCGGGCCGGGTGCCTGCCGCCCTTAATGGTATCGTCGGGCTGAAACCGACGCTTGGCACAGTGTCCGGCACGGGCATGGTTCCGGCGTGCCGAACGCTCGATACAATCTCTGTTTTCGCCCTCACCGCCGACGATGCTTGGACGGTCTATTCGGTCATGGCGGGCTATGATGCGGCGGATGCTTATGCGCGCCGCCTGCCGCCGGGGACGCCTACCTCGGTCCCCCCTGGGCTGCGGGTCGGTGTGCCGATGCGCCATAGTCGGGAATTCTTCGGCGATGCGGCAGCGGAAGCGGCCTTCGCCGCCGATTGCGCCGCGCTGACCGGCTTGGGCGCGACCTTGATCGAGATCGACCTTGACCCGTTTTTCGCCGTCGCTCGGCTGCTCTACGAAGGGCCGTGGGTGGCCGAACGCTATGCCGCGATTCGCGCGCTGATCGAAACGACGCCGGAGGTACTGCACCCGGTCACGCGCGGGATTATCGAGAATGCCCGCAAGTTCGACGCACCGCAGGTGTTCGAAGCGCTCTACAAACTCGCCGCGTTGAAGCGCGCGACCCTGCCAGTTTGGGACACCATCGACCTAATGATGGTGCCGACGATGCCGCGTCCCTATACGGTGGCGCAGGTGCAGGCCGATCCGGTACGCCTCAACTCCAACCTCGGCACCTATACGAATTTCGTCAATTTGCTCGATCTCTCGGCGCTCGCCGTGCCCTCGTCCCTACGCGGCGACGGCTTGCCCGCCAGTGTGACGCTGATCGGTCCGGCGGGGGGCGATGCCGGGCTGCTATCGCTCGGGCGGCTGATCCAGGCGCGGTCCCGCCTGCCCCTGGGGGCAACGGGGCAAGCGCTGCCGCCACTGGCCGTGCTGCCGCCTACGGCTGCGGGGATCGAGGTTGCCGTTGTCGGGGCGCATCTGTCCGGCATGCCGCTTAATCATCAATTGACCGATCTCGGCGGAAAATTGCTGCGGGCGGTGACGACAACGCCGGACTATCGTCTGTTCCGTCTGCCCGGCGACGGCCCAGCGAAACCCGGTCTGTTACGGGCGGTGGGCGGTGTTACTGTGGCGGTGGAAGTCTGGTCGCTGCCGTCCGAAGCCCTGGGCGCCTTTGCCGCGCAGATCCCGGCACCCCTGGGGTTGGGGCGGGTAAAACTGGCCGATGGAACGGCGCCGCTAGGGTTTCTCGTCGAAGCTGTGGCCGTTGAAGGGGCAGACGATATCTCCCGCTTTGGCGGCTGGCGGGCGTATTTGGCGAGTTTAACCTAAGCCGTCTCAGCCCCCGCCGAGGCGGCGGGGGCGATTTCTTCGCCGACATAGCGCAGATAGGCTTGCTCCACTGTGCCGATATGGCCGCGCATAGCGGTCGCCGCGCCGTTCTGATCGCCTTTCAGGATCGCATCCACCACCACCTCGTGCTCGGCGTAGGAGCGCGAGAGGCGGCCCAAAGTGCGGAACTGGGCGCGGCGGAAGGGGGAGAGGCGCAGGCGCGTCGTCGCCGTCAGTTCCGCCAAATAGGGATTATGGCTCCCGGCATAGATCGCGGCGTGGAACTCGACATTGGCTTCATGGAACTGCTGAGGGTCGCCCTCGCGCACCAAGGGCGCCATCGACCGGTGCAGATTTTCCAGATCGCGCCGCTCCCGCGCCGTCATGGCGACGGCGGCATAGCCGGCGCACAGGGCTTCGAGATCAGCCATGACCATAAACATCGCGGCCAATTGCTCATCGGATGGGCGGGCGACCAGGGCGCTGCGGTGCTGGCGAGTTTCGACCAACCCGCTCGCGGCCAGCAGGCGGATGGCCTCACGCACCGGGGTGCGGGAAACGCCGAAGCGTGCGGCAAGGTCGGATTCGTCCAGCGGCGTGCCGGGTGCCAGGATGCCGCGCACGATTTCATCCGCCAATTGTTGGCGCAAATCTTCGGCGCGGGTGCCGCGTCGGGCGAAAGGGCGCGGTCCGGGCATGATGAAGGGCTGTTTCCTTTTTTCG
The DNA here is from genome assembly GCF_002251735.1 of Elstera cyanobacteriorum. NCBI lineage: Bacteria > Pseudomonadati > Pseudomonadota > Alphaproteobacteria > Rhodospirillales > Rhodospirillaceae > Elstera > Elstera cyanobacteriorum. Next base: position 11,080 of record NZ_NOXS01000029.1, read on the forward strand.
TCTCGGGTCAAGGCTTTAGCACGTTCTTGGGGCGGGCGTTACTTGGAAATCGGCACTTCTGGAATGCTACTGACGTGGGCGTGAACGATGCGCCAACCCTCGGGCAACCGTGCCCAGGTCTGACTTTGCCGCCCCAACTGCCCCGGCAGACCGGGATAACGGAAGAGGGTTGCGACCAACACACAGTCCGGCGATAGCGCCGTGACGCGCGTCTCCTCCCGCGCGCGCCCAGGCAGAACCGGCGTCGCCTCCGCCCGCCAGCGCTTCACGGCGTCGATCCCATATTGAACCTCAGCAACACCGTAGCGCACGACCTCCGGCGAGTCCCAGAAGGCGGCATCCATCGCCGCCACATCGTTGCGCATCAGCGCGTCTTCATAGGCTTCGAAGAGGGCGCGGACCTCGGTTTCAGCGGCGGTCAGGCTCATGGCGTTACCGCCGTTTCAAGGGCGGGCAGGGTGCAGGTCCAGCCGACAATGCCGCCCTGCGCGCGGATCATCGCCAGGGTCGCGGTCTTGAACTCGGCGAAATAACTCTCCGTCGCTTCTTCCACGAGCAGGCAATCATAGCCCCGGTCGTTGGCTTCGCGCATGGAGGTTTGGACGCAGACCTCTGTCGTCACCCCAGCGAAGACTAACTGCCGGATACCGTTTTGCGCCAGCAGAGCTTCAAGATTGGTCTTGTAGAAGGCCCCCTTGCCGGGCTTATCGATCACGGCTTCCCCGGCGATGGGGGCGCAAGCATCAATAATGGCATTACCCGGCTCGCCGCGCACCAGAATGCGCCCCATCGGCCCAGGGTCACCGATGCGGGCGGCGGGCTTGCCGCGCAAGCGTTTGGCGGGCGGGCAGTCCGACAGATCGGGCAGATGCGATTCTCGGGTATGGATCACCGGCCAGCCCTTGGCGCGAAACAGGCCAATTAACTCGGCGACGGCGGGAACGATGGCCCCCAGGCGGGTGACGTCGTTCCCCAAGGACGCGCCAAAGCCGCCGGGTTCGATGAAGTCGCGCTGCATATCGATCACCACCAGCGCCACGGCGGCAGGATCGAGCGGGAAGGGGCCGGGGTCGGCGGGGATGGGGATCATCAGGATGCTTTCAATGCCCGGCCATCGCGTGGCCAATGGCGGTGCGGTCGGCCTCGGCCGCGGGGGCGAGATAGGTGATATGGCCATCCGACATCACGGCGATGCGGTCGGATAGTTCAAGGATTTCGTCGAGGTCTTCCGAAATCAGCAGAATGGCCGTGCCCTTATTGCGCAAGGCCATCAACTGACCGCGAATATCGGCGACGGAGGCGAAATCCAGCCCGAAGCAGGGGTTCGCTACTACAAGCACCGCGACATCGCCGGAAATTTCCCGCGCTAGCACCGCGCGCTGCACATTGCCGCCCGACAGGGCTTCGATAGGCGTTTCGGGGGAGCGGGTGCGGATATTGTAGCGGGCGATCAGGCTTTCCGCTTGGGCGCGGATTTCTTTGCCTGATAGGAACCAGCGGGCTTTGGCCAAGGGGGCTTTGTCGAAGCCGCGAAAAGCCAGGTTTTCGGCTACGCTCATGCGCGGGGCGGTGGCGTTTTTCAGGGGTTCTTCCGGCAGGCTGAAGACCTTCATCACGTCCATTTCCGCCCGCTTGGGCGTGTAGGGCTTACCCTTGACGAAAATCCGCCCATCGGCTAGCGGGCGCTGACCCGCCAGGATTTCGAGCAGCTCCACCTGCCCATTGCCCGATACCCCGGCCAGCCCCAGGATTTCGCCTTCGTGGACCTTAAGATCGAGTTCTTGCACCGCAGGCAGCCCATCGTCCCCATCGCCGTACAGCGCGATAAGATCGACGGCGACCGGCGTTGCCCCGTGATCGACGCGGGCGGCGCGGGCGGGCACCTTGGTTTCGCCGATCATCATTTTTGCCATCGCGTCGGTCGAAAGCTCCGCCACCGACCCGCTGCCGACCTTACGGCCCCGGCGCAGCACGGTCACGCTGTCGCAGAATTCCGTCACTTCGCGGAATTTGTGGGTAATCATCAGCACGGTCAGCTCGCCCCGATCCGTCATGCCGCGCAGCAGGCCGAGGATTTCGCTGGCTTCGTCGGGGGTGAGCACGGAGGTCGGCTCGTCCAGAATCAGAAACCGCTGATTGAGGTAAAGCTGTTTTAGAATCTCCAGCTTCTGCTTCTGCCCAGCAGCAAGGCTGGACAGCGGCACATCCAGCGGCACGCGGAAGGGCATGCGGTCAAGGAAGGCGTCTAGCGCCTTGGTCTCCCTGGCCCAATCGACCACCAGCGGCACATCGGCACGCGCCATGACGAGGTTTTCCGCCCCGGTCAGTGACGGAACCAGGGTGAAATGCTGATAGACCATGCCGATGGCCAGCGCCCGCGCCTCGCGCGGGGTGGCGATGCTCACCTGCTTGCCGTCCAGCAGGATTTCCCCCGCGTCGGGCTGGTAGAAGCCCATCAGGCATTTGACCAGGGTCGATTTGCCCGCGCCATTCTCCCCCAGTAGCGCATGAAACGATCCGGCAGGCACGGAGATCGACACATCGTCGAGCGCTTGGAAGGCGCCAAAGCGCTTGCCCATGCCGAGAATATCGATGCCAATCGCCCGGCTACTCATGGCAGGGCCGCTAGCAGCGCGGCGGAGGGGGCGACCGCGCCGAAAACCCCGCCCTGCATCTTTACCATGCTGACGGCGGCCAGATGGTTATTGTGGTCGGTCGCGCCGCAGCAATCTTCCAGCAGCAGGCATTCATAGCCCCGGTCATTGGCCTCGCGCATGGTGGTATGGACGCAGACATCGGTGGTAATGCCGGTTAGGATGATATTGGCGATACCGTTCTGGCGCAGGATCAGATCAAGGTCGGTGGCGCAGAAGCTGCCCTTGCCTGGTTTGTCGATAATCACTTCGCCCGGCAGCGGCGCAAGGTCGGGGATGATTTCCCACCCCGGCTCCCCCCGGATCAGAATGCGCCCGCAGGGGCCGGGGTCGCCGATGCCCGCGCCAATCTGGCGGGAGCGCCAGCGCTTGTTCGGCGGCAGGTCCGACAGGTCCGGGCGGTGGCCTTCACGCGTATGGATAATGAAATAGCCCTTCTGGCGCATGGCGGTCAGCACGCGCTTGATCGGCTCGATGGGGGCGCGGGTCAGCGATAGATCATAGCCCATCGCATCGACATAGCCGCCCTCGCCGCAGAAATCGGTCTGCATATCGATGACGATCAGGGCGGTGTTCTGCGGGCGCAGATCGGCGTTCCAGGGCCATTCGTAGGGGGAGGCGGTGATGAGCGGCATGGAAAATCCTCCAAAAACTACCTCGTGATCGTCAATTCGCTGGGCGCGTCCTTCAGACTGCGCTTGGGCGAGACGGAGGCGATCATGATGAGAAGCGTCAGGATGTAGGGGGCGGCGTTGAACAGGTAATAGCCCTGGCTGATGCCGATGGACTGCAAGGCCGGGCCGAGCGCCCCCGCACCGCCGAACAGCAGCGCGGCGATAAAGCAGCGCAGCGGGTTCCAGCGCGCGAAGATCACCAAAGCCACGGCGATCAGCCCTTGGCCGGACGACAGGCCCTCGTTCCAGCTTCCGGGGTAGGAGAGCGAGAGGAACGATCCGCCGATGCCCGACAGGAACCCGCCGAGTGCCGTGCAGATCAACCGCACTTGGCTCAAAGAATAGCCCATCGCCCGCGCCGCCGCCGCACTATCGCCGACCATGCGGACGATCAGCCCCCAGCGGGTGGTTTTGAAGCCCCAGGCCATCAGCAGCGCTAGGGCGGCGCCGACGAAGAAGAGCGGATTGATCTCGAGCGCGGCGGCAATGGCCGGGTTCCCGGTCCAATCCCCGAGCGGCAGCCCCGGCAGGCGCGGCGCGGCGGGTTGAATGAACGGTTTGCCGAAGAAGAAGGCAAGTCCGGTGCCGAACAGCATCAAGGCAATCCCCACGGCGACATCATTGATGCGCGGCAGGTTGCACAGCAACCCGTGCAGCGTTCCGAGGCCGAGGCCCGCGAACCCCGCCACCAGCACACCCAACCAGGGGGAGCCGGTGCCATAGGCGGTGGCATAAGCGCTCATCGCACCGAAAATCAGCGTGCCTTCGAGGCCGAGGTTGATGCGCCCGCTCTTCTCCGTCAGGCATTCGCCCAAGGATACGAAGAGGAAGGGGGTTGAGACGCGGATGGCCCCGGCGAAAATCGCCAGCAGCACGGTCCAAATTCCCGGATCGCTGGTCATCGCGCGGCGCTCCTCTCGTCAGCGGGGCGGAAGAAGGGGATGCGGCCATAAAGGGTTTCGCTGGCCAGTAGGGTGACGAAGATCACCCCCTGCATCAGCAGCACGGTAGCGTCGGGCAGGCCTAAACGCCGCTGGATCAACCCGCCGCTGGCAGCAATCCCACCGAATAAGAGGGCGACGGGCAGAATCGCCAGCGGATTATGCCGGGCGAGGAAGGCAACTAGGATGCCGGTGAACCCGTAGCCCGCCGCGAGTGAGGCATTCGCCCGCCCGTGGATCGCCGCGACTTCAAAGAACCCCGCCAACCCTGCCGCCGCACCTGCCAGCATGGAAAACCCCACCACCAGCCGCCCGACCGGCAACCCTTGGGCTTTCGCGGCGCGGATATTGCCGCCGGTGACGCGGGCGGCGAAACCCACCGTCGTATGATCGATCAGCACATAATAAGCAGCAGCCAGCACCACCCCGGCAATCAGCCCCCAATGGACTTCCATGCCGGGGATCGGCCCAATCATCGCCTCGGCGGGCAGCGGGAAGGTCGATGGCTTATTTTGACTAGCAGGATCGCGGAACGGCCCCTCGACAGAGAAGTTCAGCAGCGCGACGGCGATATAGACCAGTAGCAGCCCGGCAATCGTCTCATTGACGCCCCGGAAAGTCCGCAAGGCCCCGACCATACCGATCCACGCCCCGCCCGCCAGCGCCGCCGTAACGGCCATCACCAGCAGGACCGCCCAAGCGGGCCAGACCCCGGCAATGGGCAGCGAGATCACCGCGCAGGCGAGGCCGCCGATTACCAGCGCCCCTTCGCCGCCGATGATCACCAGCCCCAGCCGGGCGGGCAGCGCGACGCACAGGGCCGTTAAGATCAGCGGCGCCGCCCGCAGTAAGGCGTTCTGGATCGAAAACCAAGTGCCGAAGCCGCCGCGCCAGATCAGCGCAAAGAAGTCGGCGGGTGATTTGCCCAAAGCCCAGAGAAACACCGAAAACAGCGCCGCCGACACGAGCAGCGCGCCCAGCGGCATCACCACATATTCGCTTCTGGCCCGCCATCGATCCAGCCGTGCCGTCATTCGGCGTCTCCTGTTCACGCGGTCGCAGGATCAGGGGCTTTGCCCCCGATGCCCCCAGCCAAGGGGCTTGCCCCTTGGCGATCCCATTTTCCCCGTTCATAACCTCCGAAAACCGAAGCAATTCCGGGACCAAGAAAAGGGAGTCTCAAGGGGCTGAGCCCCTTGAGCGGCAAGGCTCTGCGTTACGTCAGCGACCCAATCACGCCGTCGAGCAGATAATTGCTGTTCTCAAGCCCCGCATCGTAGTTATCGAGGCTCTTGCCCGCGGCGACTATTTCCTTGCCCTTATTGTCTTTCAGCGGCCCGACGTAGATCGGGGTTTTGGCGACCAGGGCGGCTTTCGCTTCGGTGGCGGCTTTGATGGCTTCCGGCGTCGCGCCCGCGCCGAAGGCGGTGTTTTGGACGTAATCGAGATCGAAGCCGCCGCGCACGAAGTTCGGCAGTTTTTCGCCTTTGGCCAGGGCGGCGGCGAACTGCTTATAGATGGTTTCCCACTTATATTCGGCGCCGGTGATGAAGCCCTTCGGGGCCAAGGGCCCCTGATTGGCGTTATGGCCGCAGGATTTGACGCCACGCTTTTCGGCAGTCTGGATCACCACTTTCGGGCTATCGACGTGACAGGTGATGACGTCGCACCCGGCATCGACCAGGGCGTTGGTGGCTTCCGCCTCGCGCACGGGCAGCGACCAATCGCCGGTGAAGATCACCTGCACCGTGGCGTTCGGATTGGTCTTGCGCGCGCCAAGCAGGAAAGAATTGATGTTGCGGACCACGGTGCCGATGGGTTTGGCGGCGATGAAGCCGAGCTTGTTGCTTTTGGTCGATAGGCCTGCGGCCACGCCGTCGATATAATGGGCCTGATCAATGTAGCCGAAGTAGCTGCCCGCGTTCTTCGGGTGCTTATCGGCTTGCCACAGGCCAACGGCATGGCGGAATTCGACGGCGGGATATTTCTTCGCCATTTCGATCATATGCGGGTCAAAATAACCGAAGGAGGTGGCGAAGATCAGCTTGGCGCCGTCGAGATTGATCATCGATTCCATCGTCTTTTGCACGGCGACGGTTTCCGGCACATTTTCTTCTTCGATCACGGTGACGCCCGGCACCGCCTTCAACGCCTGCGCGCCGACCGCATGGGCCTGGTTCCAGCCGAAATCGTCGCGCGGGCCAACATAGATAATGCCGATGGTCAGCCCCGCCGCCTGGGCGCTGCGAAAGGGCAGCCCGCCCGCCGCGACGCCCAGTGCCCCGAGGGCCGTGGTTTTGAGGATCGACCGGCGGCTGATCAAATTCTTATCCATCTCTACGGCCCTTTTGCTGCTGATATGGACATCGGCGCACTCCCGCCGACGCTCTGTCGTCCTATCAGCAACATGTATGCCAGAGATGTTTCTTATTAAATTTCAGAGGGTTGATCCGGTTTTCAGTTTTTCTTCAAGGGTCAATTGTATGCAAAATCAGGCGATATGATTAAAAAATATACTCACAAAATTGATTGCATACAAAAACATCAGTCGTTGCCGTTTATCCCGGGAGATTTGTCATCTGATCAGATATTTTTGGAATGTTGACTGACAAATATTCCCTGCGTAAGGCTAAGCTGCAACCGGGGGAACGCCGCCGCTGCCCGCCGGACAATCAAGGCTTGATCATTGGCCCACGCGGGAGGAAAGCATGCAGTATCATCGTCTTTTGGGGGCGCTGGCCGCCCTGACCGTCAGTCTTTCGGCCCCAACCCAGGCGGAGGATTTTCCGTCGAAGCCGATGACCGTCATCGTGCCGTTTCCGGCGGGCGGCGGGTCGGACGCGGTGGCCCGGCTACTGAGCGCCAAGGTTTCCGAAACCCTCAAGCAGCCCCTGATTGTCGATAACCGCCCGGGCGCCAATGGCTCGCTTGGGGCTGCCGGGTTTGTGCAGGCTAAGCCCGATGGTTATACGCTGATGGTGGCCTCGATCGGTGTTTTCGCCATCAATCCGGCGCTTTACGATAATCTGCGCTACGATCCGGCCAAACAGTTTGAACCGATCAGCCTAGCGGTGCGCACGCCCAACGTGCTGGTGACGCACCCAAGTTTTCCGGCGAATTCGGTTGCCGAGTTTATTGCCTATCTGAAAAAGAACCCGAATGCCGTCACCTTTGCCTCCTCGGGCAGCGGGTCGTCGGACCATCTGACCACCGCGCTGTTCTGGAACCGCACCCAAACCAATGGCGTTCATACCCCCTATAAGGGCGGTGCGCCGGCGGTGACCGATCTGGTCGCGGGCCATGTTCAAGCGGGCTTCCTCAACCTGGGCAATGTTGCGCCGCAGATTAAGGCCGGGCGGCTGAAGCTGCTGGCGATTGCCGGGGACGTGCGCGTGCCGGGCTTCCCCGAGACGCCGACGATGGCCGAAGCGGGGGTAGACGGGATGGCGGTTTATTCCTGGCAGGCAGTCGCGACGCTAAAGGGCGTTCCTACCGAAGTGAAGGCTAAGCTCGAAGCCGCCTTCGTCGCGGCGGCCCAGCAGCCGGACGTGCGGCACAAGTTCGACGAATTGGGCTTCGAGACGGTTGGCAGTTCCAGCGCCGATTTCGCCGCCTATCTTGCGACCGAGCTTGCGCGCTGGAAGCAGGTGGTGACAGCGGCGAAAATCACGGTTGATTGACGGGCTGGCGAGTGGGGGCGGTTAGGCCGCCCCCTGTATCGTCGCCTCATGCCTTAGCAGCATGCCATAGAGATCGCGCGGTTCGTCCGGGTCGGCCAGCAGGTCGAGGTTCTGATAAAGGCCCGTCGCCTTAAGCCGGTCGCGCACGTAGCGTAGGGCGGAGAAATCTTCGATCGCAAAGCCAACCGAATCGAACAGGGTAATCTGCTGCCCATCGCGCCGCCCTTGGGTGCGTCCGGTGATCACCTCCCACAGTTCGATGACCGGGTGATCGGCAGCAAGCTGCTGGATTTCGCCTTCGATGCGGGTTTGCGGTGGGTATTCCACGAAAATATCGGACCGCAGCAGAATATCCTTATGCAGCTCCGTCTTGCCGGGGCAGTCGCCGCCGACGGCGTTAATGTGGATGCCGCTACCGATCATATTATCGGTCAGGATGGTGGCATATTGTTTATCGGCGGTCACGGTGGTGACGATCTGGGCGCCTTCTACCGCCTCTTGTTTGCTTTGGCAGGCCGTAATCTCGAACCCGGCATTGCGCAGATTAAACGCGCATTTGCGCGTCGCCACCGGGTCGATATCGTAGAGCCGCAGTTTGGTTACGCCCAAGATCGCCTTGAAGGCCAGGGCCTGAAACTCCGACTGGGCGCCGTTGCCGATGATCGCCATCGTATCTGCCCCCTTCGGCGCCAGATATTTCGCCGCAAGGGCGGACATGGCGGCGGTGCGCAGGGCGGTGAGAATGGTCATTTCCGTCATCAGCACCGGGTAGCCGGTGGCGACATCGGCCAGCACGCCGAAGGCGGTGACGGTCTGCCGCCCGTCCTGAATATTCTTCGGGTGGCCGTTGACGTATTTAAAGCCGTAAAGCGTGCCGTCGCTGGTCGGCATTAGTTCGATCACGCCATCAAGCGAATGGGCGGCAACGCGTGGGGTTTTGTCGAAACTTTCCCAGCGCTGAAAATCTTCTTCGATATAGGCGCTAAGCTCGGTCAGAAAGCGTTCGGTGCCGATGGTCAGCACCAGCTTCATCATATGATCGACCGAGACGAAGGGGACGAGGTTCAAATCGGGGGCGCGGGTCATCGGTAGGTTCCTTTCGAACGGTCGAGGATGGAACGCCCCATCAGGCTGCCGACGAGATCGACCATGAGCAGGGCGGTGCGGCCGCGCTCGTCGAGAAACGGATTGAGTTCCACAAGGTCGAGGCTGGTGACGCGCCCGCTTTCGTGCAGCATTTCCATCAGCAGATGGGCCTCGCGCAGGGTCGGGCCGCCGACAACGGGGGTGCCGACGCCGGGGGCGATGCTCGGATCGAGGAAATCCACGTCGAAGCTGACGTGCAGCAAGCCATCGGCTTCCTCAACGCGCTTCAGGAAGGCGGAGAGCAGCGGGGCGATGCCGTGATCGTCGATAGCCCGCATATCGTGGATCGTCATCTCCGTCTCGCGCAAGGCCGCGCGCTCGGCGGCATCGACGGAGCGGATGCCCATCATGCAGACATTCTGCGGATCGACCGGCACGGGGAGCGGCGGGAAGATGCCGTCAAAACTCTTAAGTCCGGTGAAATAGGCGACCGGGGTGCCGTGCAAATGACCGCTGGTCGTCGATTCGAGCGTATGGAAATCCGGGTGGGCGTCGAGCCACAGCACGAAGAAGGGTTTACCCAGCGCCTGCGCGCGGCGGGCAAGGCCGGGGATGCTGCCGGCGGCTAGCGAATGATCGCCCCCGACGAAAATCGGAAAACCTTCGGCGCTGGCCTCATAGGCCGCCTGAGTCAGCGCCTCGATCCAGGCCACCACCTCCGGTAAATGCTCTAGGGCGGGATTATCATGGTGCAGGCGGCGCGGCTGGGCGGGCAACAGTGTGCCAAGGTCGCGGACGCTATGCCCCAGCTCGGTGATCGCACCCGCAAGATCGGCGGCGCGGAAGGCGGCTGGTCCCATCTCGCAGCCCATCCGCCCGGCGCCTTCCTGGACCGGCACGGCAAGGATTTTACAGTCGAGCGGCGGATGCAACATGGGGGTCTCCCGGGTCTAAGTCTCCCTTGATTGAACCAGCGCCCTCTGGCGATTTGAATAGGGGGAATTGGCAAAAAATGCGGCATGAGTTACCATTTTGATCACTCAAACTGCCAAAATGGACATTCATGGATCAGCTCGACGAACGGCTCATCACCCTGCTGCGCCACAATGGGCGGCGCAGCGTTTCCGATTTGGCGCTGGAATTGGGGGTATCGCGCGCCACCGTCCGCGCCCGCATCGAGCGGCTGGAGGCGAGCGGGGCGATCTTGGGCTATACCGTCATCCTGCGCGCCGATACGGTCGATCTGCCGGTGCGCGGCATTATGATGGTGGAGATCGAAGGCCATGTCGGTGACCGGGTGATCCGCAGCCTCGGCGGCATCGCCGAAGTGTCGGAAGTGCATACGACCAATGGGCGCTGGGATTTGGTGGTGGAACTGGGCGCGGCGACCTTAAGCGATTTCGATACGGTCCTGCGCCGCATCCGCCTAATCCCCGGCATCACCAATTCCGAAACCAGCCTGCTGCTGGCAACGCCGCGCAGCGCGAAGGCGCGGCTTTAGGCATAAGCCTAAGCGGGCTGCGGCAGCGTTGCCAACGACATCGCTTCGACATCGTTTCGCCCCCGTCGCTTAACCTCATACAAGGCTAAATCGGCGCGCTTTACCAGGGCCTGCGGCGTGTCGGACGGAGGGAGGGCTTGGGCGACGCCGAAGCTGCCCGATAGGCGCAACGGGCCGCCCGGGGTGGCTACTCTCAGGCTGCGCAGCCGGTCCAGCACGCGGCGGGCGATGTCGGTGGCCTGGGGTAGGTCGGTTTCCGGCAGAAGAATGGCGAACTCGTCTCCGCCTAAACGGGCCAGCACATCGCCGGGGCGCACGGCGGCGCGGGCGCAGTCGGCCACTTCGCGCAGGGCGATATCGCCCACGTCGTGGCCGTGGGTATCGTTGATCGTCTTAAAATGGTCGATATCGAACAGAATAAGGCTAACCGGGGTTGCGGTCTCGGTAAAGCGCTGCACGGCCCGCTCCAGCGCCCGGTCGAAGACGCGGCGGGTGGCAAGCCCGGTCAGCACGTCCGATCGGGCTTCGCGCCCGACCTGCGCCGCAAACCGTTCCGCCACCAAGATCACGCAGCCGATCGCGGTGATAATGCCAATCGCGGTCGCCGCCAGCACCAGCACGGCGATATTCTTCACCTCAAGCGTTTGATCGAGCCCGAGGGCGAGGGCGAGGAGTTGCCCCGCAAAGGCTAGGATCGGCGCGGCGGCAAAGCTTGCAACGAACCGCCGCCCCAGCGGGTGATCATCCATCGGAAGATGGCGACTGACGGTAAAGGCGTAAATCCCGATCCCGGCGGTAAAAAGCTGGAAGACCAGCACCCGCCCGCTGAGCGACGGTAGTAGGGTGGTGAAGCCGAGGATCGCCCCGGTAAACAGCACGAACCACACGATCCACAGGCGCGGGCGGCCCGGTAACCTAAGAAAGGCGCGCACCCCATCGGCCAGCACCGCAGGTCCGGCGAACCCGGTCAGAAACCCGAGAAGGCGTAACCCGTCGGAGTCGATCTGTTCGGCATAGCCGCCGATCAGCATCACCATCGGCATGATAAAAAAAGCAACCGGCCAGTGCCACGGAAAGCCCCAGCCGATTTCGAACCGGCGAATCAGCGCGAACGCCACCGCGCAGGCCCACATCATGGCCGTGTGCAGAACGATCAGCGAAACCGGATCGAGCATGAAACTCCAAGCCTGTGCGGTGCACCCTAGGGGAAAGATTACACTCGCAGGCGCGCCGCGTCACCCGGAACCCGATCAGCCCGCCTTCGGTTTTACGATCCACTCGTGGGCAGGGTCATTCTTGAAGCGCCACTGGCGCGTTGGTCCGGCCATGACGTTCAGGTAGTAAAGATCATAACCATGCGGCGCCCCGACCGGGTGATAGCCGCGCGGCACCAGCACACAGTCGCCGTTTTCCACCGCAAAAGTTTCGTCGATATCGCGGGCGTCGGTGTAAACGCGCTGGAAGGCGAAGCCCTGGGGCGGGTTGAGGCGGTGGTAATAGGTTTCCTCGAGGAAGGTTTCTTCGGGGAAGGCGTCGCGGTCGTGCTTATGCGGTGGGTAGGACGACCAATTGCCGCCCGGCGTGATCACTTCTACCACCAGCAGGCTTTCGGCGGGTTCGGTATCGGGCAGGATGTTATAGACCAAGCGTCGGTTGGTGCCTTGGCCGCGTTCTTCGAACCCTACCTTTTCGGGCGGGATCAGCCGAACAGGGAAGGCCCCCGTGCCGGGGGCGGAACAGACGGCAAGCTCAAGCTCGCTCTCCGCCGTCACGGTGAAATCCGACTCGGCGGGGACGTAAACCGAATAGGGCTTTCCGTCGAACGGCGTCTTGCGCCCGCCGATGCCTGCGAAACGCTCGCCGCCCGCCGTGACGCTCGCCGTGCCGGTCACGAGCACGAGGCAGACCTCGCGGTCGCCCGTCGCGTCGCTCAGGCTTTGGCCGGGCGCAAGGTGGAACATCTCGAAACCGACATGCTTCCAGCCAGCGCTTTCCGGCGTGACCGAAAGCACCTTACCGGATGCATCCGGCGTGCGGGTTTTAACGCGAAGCTCAGCCATCTTGATCCTCCCGGCGGCGGCCCGGTTTCAAAAACAGCTCCCAGGCGCTGATCGCCGCCGCGCCCAGGGCGAGGGTCGCCCAAAAGGGCTGACCCCAAAGGGTTTCAACCGCCATCCACCCGAGGCAGATCAGCACGACGAGCAGTCGCGCCCAAAAAGGCCTCAGCCACGGGGGCAGCGGCTTGCTCACAGCAGCCCGGCCCCGGCGGCGAAGCGCGTAAGATTGGCGTGGCCGAGTTTGGCGTAGGTGAGCGGGTTGGCCTTTTCGGGGTCCTGTTCCGCTTCCACCACCAGCCAGCCGCTATAGCCCGGCAGTTCTTTCAGCACACTGGCGAAATCGACGCACCCATCGCCCGGCACGGTGAAGACGCCATCAACGACCGCATCGAGGAAGCTGGTGTCGCGTGCTTTCACGCTTTCCATCACCGGGCGGCGCAGGTCTTTGCAGTGAACGTGATGGATGCGCGTCCGGTAGCGCCGCGCCAAGGCAACCGGATCGGCCCCGGCAAAGGTGGCGTGGCCGGTATCGAGCAGCAGGCCCACGGCATCGCCCGTTGCGTCCATAAAGGCGTCGATATCCGCTTCGCTTTCAACCACGGTGCCCATGTGGTGATGGTACACGAGTTTCAGGCCCTCGGCGGCAACGGCTTCCGCCACCTGGGTTGCCCGCCGTCCAAACTCTGCCCAGTCGCCCGCCGCGAGTTTCGGGCGGGCCGACAGCGGCTTGCTTTGGTCGCCGTGAATGGCGTTGGAGGTTTCGGCGAAGATCAGCACGGAACAGCCCAGCGCTTTCAGCAGCTTGAGATGATCCTGGATCGCTGCGATTTCTGCATCGGCATCGCGCACCAGCAGTTCGCAGGAATACCAGCCGGAGACAAGGGACAGATCGTGGGCCGCAAGCACGGTCTTTAGCGGTGCTGCTTCGCGCGGGAACTTATGGCCCAATTCGATGCCGGTGAAGCCCGCCTGTCGCGCTTCGGTGAGGCAGGTTTCCAGCGCGGTCGCACCGCCGAGGCTGCGCAGATCATCGTTCGACCAAGCGATCGGGTTGGTACCGAGACGCACGGGCATTGCTTAGGCTCCCAGGGTTTGAGTGCCGAGTTTTTCGGCATAGGTACGGTGCGCGGCCTGAACTTCGGCGCGCGGCGAGACTTCCGGCACCGCCACATCCCACCAATGGCCCCCAGCCTGGGTGGAAATCTGCGGGTCGGTATCGATAACGATGACGTTGGTGCGATGGTCCTGCCGGGCGGCGCGCAAAGCGTCTTCTAATTCGGCGAGGGAGGCGACCTTGACCGCCTTCGCCCCCAGGCTTTCGGCATGGGCGCGGAAATCGATCTCCGGCAGTGTTTCGTGCCGTGTATCTTGCAGCAGATTGTTGAACGGCACGCCGCCGGTGCCCTTTTGCAGCCGGTTGATGCAGCCGAAGCCGCGATTGTCCAGCACCACTAGAGTTAGCTTCAGCCCCAGCATGACGGCGGTTGCCAGTTCTGAATTCATCATCAGGTACGAACCGTCGCCGACCATGACGATCACCTCGCGGTCGGGCCGCGCCAGTTTAACGCCAAGACCGCCGGCGATTTCATAGCCCATGCAGGAGAAGCCATATTCCAGATGGTAACCGCCGGGTTCGGCGGCGTTCCACAGCTTATGCAACTCGCCCGGCAGCCCGCCCGCCGCGCAGACGACAATATCCTGCGGCGTGCCCGTGCGCTGAACCGCGCCGATCACTTGTGCGTCGGTCGGTAGGCTATTGGCTTTGGGATCGCGGGTGACGGCCTCGGCTTCCGCCGCCCAAGCGGTTTTAGCTTCGGCGAGCGGGCGCGTCCAGGCCTCGGGCGCAGCATATCCGGCGAGCGCGGTGGTCAACTCTGCCAGCCCTTCGCGGGCATCGGCGACCAAAGGTTGCGCGAAATGCTTGCCCGCATCGAAAACCTGGGTGTTGAGGCCAACGATCTTGCGCCCCGGCTGCTTGAACAAGGCCCAGGATCCGGTGGTGAAATCCTGTAAGCGGGTGCCGACGGCTAGAATGACATCGGCCCGTTCCGCCGCGCCATTGGCGGCACTGGTGCCGGTGACACCGATGGCGCCCAGGTTCAGCGGATGATCATAGGGCAGGGCGCTTTTGCCCGCTTGGGTTTCCGCCACCGGGATGCGGTGGGCTTCGGCAAAGGCTTTGAGGTCGGCGGTGGCACCGGAATAATGGACCCCGCCACCCGCGATGATCAGCGGGGTTTTCGCCTGCTTCAACAGGTCGGTGGCGGCGCGAAGCTCGCCCCGGTCGGCGCGGGCGCGGCGCGGTACCCAAAGCCGTTCTGCAAAGAAACTTTCTGGATAATCAAAAGCTTCTGCCTGAACATCTTGACAGAAGGCGAGGGTGACGGGGCCGCAGTCGGCTGGATCGGTCAGCACTTGCAGAGCGCGCGGCAGGGCGGCGAGAAGCTGTTCCGGGCGCTGTAACCGATCATAGAACCGGCTGACCGGCCGGAAGCAATCGTTGGCCGACACGGTGGCGTCGCCAAAATCCTCCACCTGCTGCAACACCGGGTCCGGGCGGCGACTAGCAAAGACATCACCCGGTAGGAACAATACCGGCAGGCGGTTGACGTGGGCCAGCGCGGCGGCGGTGACCATATTGAGCGCCCCGGGGCCGATGGAGGTGGTGCAGGCCATCATCCGCCGCCGGTTCTGCGCCTTGGCATAGGCGATGGCGGCATGAGCCATGCCCTGCTCGTTATGGGCGCGGAAGGTCGGCAAGCGGTCTTGAAGGCCATAGAGCGCTTCCCCCAGCCCGGCGACATTACCGTGGCCGAAGATCGCCCAAACCCCGGCGAACAGCGGCAACCGCGCGCCGTCGATCTCAGTCCATTGGGCCGCAAGGAAGCGCACCAGCGCTTGCGCCGCTGTGAGACGGATGTGAGACATGTCTTCCCTATCCCCTGTTTCGACGGCTTTTACGCCGCTTTCTTGCGGGCTTGCAGTTTTTCCCAAGCCTCGGTGAGCCGCGCAAAGCGCCCCGCCATATCGGCAATCGCGGCGGCATCGTCGATCTGTCCCGACAGCCAAGCCTCCGCCGCCGCCGCGAAGATCGTGCGACCAACGGCAAACCCTCGCACCAGCGGGCTGCCCACGGCAACCTCGAAAGCGGCCAGCAAATCTTCTTCCGGCGCTTCAAGGCCGAGCAGCACGACGCCCCGGCACAGGGGATCGCGGGTGCGGATCGTGGTATCGATTTTCGCCCAGGCGGCGGGGGAGACTTGCGGCTCCAGCTTCCACCAGTCGGGCTTAATATCGAGATCGTAAAGCCGGTCCATGACGCGGGGGATGGTATCGTCGCGCAGCACGCCATGCTTGCCCGCGATGATTTCCACCAGCATTTCACGCCCCACCCGGCGGCAGGCGTCGCGCAGCGCGAGCAGCCGTTCTTCCTGCTGAGTTTTTAGATCGTCGGGATCGTCCGGGTGATAGAAGCACAGGCATTTCACCACCTGATCGACCGGCCATTCGATAAGGTGCGAGCCAAGATCGCCGCCGATCTCGAAGGTGAGCGGGCGGGAGCCGGGTTTTTCCACCGGGCGCCCGATCCAGAAATTCTGAGCGGCGGCATCGAACAGGGCGGTGCGGCCATAGGTGCCGTCGAGCAGCATCCCGAACCCCTCGCGCCCGGCAGCGACTTGCGCGGCGGCGGCAACGGCGAGGCGTTTGAAGGGTTCGATCTTTTCGCGCGGGGCGCCCAGCCGGTCGGCCAATTCTTCGAACTGCGCGCGATGGTCAATGGCGAGCGCCATCAGCCCCTCGGGCTGCGGGCGGCGGGTGGTGGCCCAATGGATATGGTTCAGCGCGGCATCCTTGCGCAGCGCCTTTTGCGGGCTGCCGTGAGTTAAGAAGAACTGCAACTCCGCCCAGGTTGGAATTTCTGGGGAGCAGAGCAGGCGGGAGACGGCGAAGGCCCCGCAGGCATTGGCCCAGGTGCAGCAGGTCTCCAGCGCCTCGCCCTTGAGCCAGCCGCGCAGGAAGCCCGACATAAAGGCATCCCCGGCGCCGAGGACGTTATAGACCTCGATGGGAAAGCCCGCGCCGCGCACGCCTTGGTCCAGATCGGCGGGAATCGCCCCCGGATAGACCGAACAGCCCATCGGCCCGCGCTTCAGCACCAGGGTGGCGCCAGAGCGCGCCCTGACGGCGGCGAGGGCGGTCAGAACCTCCTCCGTTCCGCCCGCGATGCGGAACTCTTCTTCCGTCCCGACGATCAAATCGCAGTCGGGCAGGATCGGTTGCAGCACCGTCGTCACCCGCTGGCTGGCGATATAGCGCGATTCGCCCGCGTCATGCCCGGCAAGACCCCAAAGGTTCGGGCGGTAATCAATATCGAAGATTACTTTGCGTCCGGCGGCTTTGGCGGCGGCAATCGCCTTCAAGGTCGCGCCGCGCACGGTATCGGTCGAAAGATGGGTGCCGGTCACGACCAGCGCGCCCGCCGAGGCGATGAAGGCCGGGTCGATATCGTCGGCGCACAGCGCCATATCGGCGCAATTGTCACGGTAGAAAATCAGCGGGAACTGGTGATCGTCGCGCACCCCCAGCAGGACGAGTGCGGTCAATCGCTTTGGGTCGGTCACGATCCCCTGGGTCGAAACGCCCTCGCGCGCCAATTGTTCGCGGATAAAGCCGCCCATCGCTTCTGCCCCAACGCGGGTGATCAAGGCGGAGCGTAGCCCGAGACGGGCGGTGCCGATGGCGATATTGGCGGGGCAGCCGCCAACGGCTTTGGCAAAACTGGCGGTATCTTCCAGGCGGCAGCCGATCTGCTGACCATAAAGGTCCACCGAGGCGCGGCCGAGGGTGATAACGTCCAAAATCTGTGGTTCAGTCATGGGAACTTTGGGTCCAGGGGTTAGGGGGCGTGCCGCACGTTAAAAACGCGCCTTGGCCCCCGCCGTCGCTTGCCAGAATGAAACACTCATTCTATTATCATGTCAAATCAGAATTTAACTTCCAAAAACGAATGAGGAAGCCGTGACCACACTCTCCTTCGCCGTTCTCGGGGCCGGGCGTATTGGCCAGATTCACGCCCGCAATGTTGCCGCCAATGGCCGCGTGCGCCTGACCGGGGTTTACGATGTCGATGCCGGGGCGGCGCAAAAGCTCGCCGCCGCCTGCGGGGCGCAGGTGATTGGCCTTGATGCGGCGTTCGACGCCGATGCCGTGGTGATCTGCACGCCGACCGACACGCACGCCGATTTCATCGAACGCGCCGCCAAAGCAGGGAAGGCGGTTTTCTGCGAAAAGCCGGTCGATCTGTCGGAAGCGCGGGTGCGCGCCTGCCTCGAGGTGGTCAAGGCCGCCGGGACCAAGCTGATGGTGGGCTTTAACCGCCGCTTCGATCCCAGCTTCAACGCGCTGAAAACCCGCATTCTGTCGGGCGAAATCGGGTCGGTCGAACTGCTGACCATCCTCAGCCGCGATCCCGCGCCGCCGCCGGTTTCTTACATCGCCCGCTCCGGCGGTCTCTTCCGCGATATGATGATCCACGATCTCGATATGGCGCGCTTCCTGTTGGGCGAGGAGCCGGTGGAGGTGTTCGCCGCCGCCTCGGCCCTCGTCGATCCGGCGATTGGCGCGGCCGGGGACGTTGATACCGCCGCCGTGACGCTGAAAACCGCGAGCGGCAAGCTCTGCCAAATCTCCAACTCCCGCCGCGCCACTTATGGCTATGACCAGCGCATTGAAGTTCACGGCAGCAAGGGCCTATTGCGCGCCGGGAATATGACGCAGACCACGGTCGAGTCGGCAACGGCCAGCGGCTTCACGACCGATCCGGCGCTGCCCTTCTTCCTCGAACGCTACGCCGCCGCTTATCGCGCCGAACTCGATGCCTTCATCGATGCGCTGGTGGACGGCAAACCAATCACGCCGGACGGGTCGGACGGGCTGAAATCCTTGATTCTGGCCGATGCGGCGACTGAGTCGGCGCAGACGAGCAAGCCGGTGCGCGTGTCGTTATAGGGGCGGAAGCGGGGCTTTGCCCCGCACCCCACCAGGACCCGAGGCGGGCCCTGGACCTGCCTTTCCTTTGAATGAAAGTGGGGTTTGGGGCCGCTCGGCCCCAACGGGGGCGGGCAGCGCCCGCGAAACCCTCACCCCTCCGCCCGCTTCTCCGCCGTACCCACGGCCAGCGCCATGGCGAGACACAGCGTCGCTGCTAGCGAGCGGAAGGCGCCGAAGTCGGTTTCCGCGACCTCCAGCCAGACTTTGGCGAGCGGGGCGAGGGGGCTGAAGGCGCTGTCGGTAATGGCGAGGATCGGCACGCCGCGTTGCCCGATGCGGGTGGCGGTTTCGATGGTGCTGGGGGTATAGGGGGTAAAGCTGATGGCGATCAGCGCATCGTCTTCGGTGATGAACCCCGCCTGTTCGGGCAGCAGCGCGCCGAGATTATCCAGCAAAATGAAACGGATGCCGAGTTTACCGAAGGCATAGGCCAGGTAGCTCGCCACCGGAAACGCCCGGCGTTGGCCGAGGATATAGACGGTTTTCGCCCCCGCCAGCAAATCGACGGCGGCGGTCAGGCTGGCTTCGTCGGCGCGGTCGCGCAGGCGCAGCAGCGAGTCCATCGCCGTTTGCGCAAACCCATCCAGGAGATGCAGCGGCCCGCCTTGAGCGGCATCGGCGGCGCGCAGGGATTGCACCCGCTCGGCATAATCCGGCCAACGGTCGCGCAGGCGCGAGCGGAATATCTGTTGCAGATCGGAAAAACCGGAGTAGCCCAGCGATTGGGCGAAGCGGATGAGGGTAGAGGGCTGCACGTCCGCCTTCGCCGCAATCTCCGCCACCGTATTCAGCGCGATATCGTCGGGGCTTTCAAGGGCGAAGCGCGCCACCTGGGCTAGACGCTTCGGGAAACTGTCCCGCCGCGCCAGGATTGCGTCGCGCAGACTATCGAAGCTGGTCGGCGGGGCCGTTTCGACCGAATTTTCCATGCTCATCGCCCTTTCTTCTGAAACGCGCTTGACAGGCGTTCTAAGCTCGGCATAAACAGAATAAATATTTCATAACAAATTCGGACGATCCGATCATTCTGAAAATGGATCGCCAATCTCAGGAGGAAACGATGAAATCTCTCTCGCGTAAGCTCGCCTACGGGATTTTTGCGGTTGCGGCGCTGGTCACCGGCGCTTCGGCCCAGGCGGCGAATGAGCGCTTTGTGCTGATCAGCCACGCGCCGGATTCCGATAGCTGGTGGAACACCATCAAGACGGCGATCAAGGAAGCCGGTCAGCATCTGTCGGTCACCGTTGAATATCGTAACCCGCCGACCGGCGATCTCGCGGATATGGCGCGCATTGTCGAACAGGCGGCGGCGTCCAACCCGAATGGCATCATCGTCACCATCGCGGATTTCGATGTGCTGCAAGCGCCGATTACCAATGCAGTGAAGAAGGGCATTCCTGTCGTTACCATTAATTCGGGCACGCAGGAACAGTCGGCGCGCCTGGGCGCCCTGATGCACGTGGGCCAGCCGGAATATGACGCGGGCTTCGGTGCGGGCAAGAAAGCCAAGGACGCCGGGGTGAAGAGCTTCCTCTGCGTCAATCATTACATCACCAACCCGGCGTCGGTCGAACGCTGCAAGGGCTTTGCCGATGCGCTCGGCACGCCGCTGGGCAATCAGATGATCGACTCGGGGATGGACCCGTCGGAAGTCGAAAATAAGGTCGCGGCCTATCTGAAGGCCAATCCGAATACCGGCGGCATTCTGACCCTCGGCCCGAATTCGGCCCATCCGACCATCCGCGCGCTGGAAAAATCACAGCAGGCAGGCAAGCTGTTCTTCGGCACCTTCGATCTGTCGCCGGAAATCGCTAAGGCGATCACCGATGGCACGATCAATTTCGCCATCGACCAGCAACCCTATCTGCAAGGCTATCTGCCGGTGATGGCGCTGACCCTGAACGCACGCTACGGCGTGTTCCCGGGCAATAACATCAACTCCGGCCCAGGGTTCGTCACCAAGCAGAATGTGGCTTTGGTGCGTAAACTGGCGGGTGAATACCGCTAAGCCTTTTTATCGAGCGTATCTCTCTACTCCCCAAGTGCCTTGGGCGCGGCTTCGGTCGCGCCCGCTTTTTCGCGCGTCGCTCCAACGCGCCCGCCGGGGGAGGATCAGTTTAAGGAGTTTCCCGAATGAGCGTTGGCGACATGTCGGATCGATCGATCACCCCTAGCCCCGCCGCCCCCAAGGATGACGAGCGCTTGCGCCGCGTCGGGCGCGTGTCGCGGTTGCTGAACCGTCCAGAACTGGGGGCCGTTTCTGGCCTTGCCCTGGTCTTCGTCTTTTTCGCCTTCGCCGCCGGATCGTCGGGCATGTTTGCCGCCGATGGGGTGATGAACTGGCTAACCGTCTCGGCGCAGCTTGGCATTCTGGCCATCGGCGCCAGCCTGTTGATGATCGCGGGCGAGTTCGACCTGTCCATCGGTTCGATGATCGGTTTTGCCGGCATGATGATCGCCATTCCGGCGGTGTTTTTCGGCGTGCCGATCTGGCTGTGCCTGATCTTCGCCTTTGCAGGCGCGCTGCTGGTTGGGTTTATCAACGGCTATATCGTTATCCGCACGGGCTTACCGTCCTTTATCGTCTCCCTGGCCTTTTTGTTCATTTTGCGCGGGCTGACGCTGGCGCTGTCGATCCTGTTCAGCAACCGCACCATCGTTGGCGGGCTGCGGGAAAAAGCGGCGGGCGATTGGCTGGCCCCGGTATTTGGCGGGCGCATCGGCCTGGGCTTCTTCCAAAAATTGGCCGAGTGGAAGATCATCGGGGCTTATCCCGATGGCTCCCCGGTGGTGCCCGGCCTGCCGATGGTCGTCGTTTGGTGGGTCGTCTTGGCCTTGATCGGTGGCTGGGTGCTGACCCGCACCCGCGTCGGCAACTGGATTTTCGCCTCGGGCGGCGATGCCAAGGCGGCGCGCAATGTTGGCGTGCCGGTGAATGGCGTGAAAATTGGTCTGTTCATGGTCACCGCCTTCTGCGCCACGGTCTATGCCGCATGTCAGGTGATGGAATTCGGTTCGGCGGCGGCGGACCGCGGCTTGCTGAAGGAATTCGAAGCGATCATTGCGGCGGTCATCGGCGGTAGCTTGCTGACCGGCGGCTATGGCTCGGTCATCGGCGCCTGCTTCGGGGCCTTGATCTTCGGGGTGGTGCAGCAGGGCATTTTCTTCGCCGGGTGGAACAGCGATTGGTTCCGCGTTTTCCTGGGCGTGATGCTGCTGATCGCCGTGGTCTTCAATAACTACATCCGCCGCAAAGTGACGGGGGAGCGCTGAGCATGGCAAATCAAACCCCGATTATCGAAGTCCGTAACCTCGCCAAATATTTCGCCTCCGTCATCGCCCTCTCGGGGATTTCTATGTCGGTCCATGCGGGCGAGGTTCTATGCCTCTTGGGCGATAATGGCGCGGGCAAATCGACGCTGATTAAAACCCTTTCCGGTGTGCATAAGCCGTCAGGCGGGGAGTTTCTGGTCGATGGCGCGCCGGTCGTGTTCGGCTCGCCGCGCGATGCGCTGGATGCCGGGATCGCCACAGTCTACCAAGATCTTGCCATGATCCCGCTCATGTCAATCACACGGAACTTTTTCATGGGGCGCGAGCCGGTGAAAGGCTTCGGGCCGTTCAAGCAGATCGACTTCGAGTATGCGGACCGGGTGGCGCGGGACGAGATGCGCCGCATCGGTATCGACATTCGCGATCCGCAGCAGGCGGTGGGCACGCTCTCGGGCGGGGAGCGCCAATGCCTCGCTATCGCCCGCGCAGTGCATTTCGGGGCGAAAGTGCTGATTTTGGATGAACCGACCTCTGCACTCGGGGTCGCCCAAACCTCGATGGTGCTGAAATATATCCATCAAGTGCGGCAGAAGGGGCTGGGGGTGATCTTCATTACCCATAACGTCCGCCATGCCTATGCGGTGGGCGACCGTTTCACCATCCTCAATCGCGGTAAAACCCTCGGGACGTTTGCGAAAAGCGAGATCGAGATCGACGCGCTGCAAAACCTGATGGCGGGCGGTAAGGAGTTGCAGGATCTGTCCGCCGAGCTTGGGGGCATGGTCTGATGCGGGAGATTGGCGTCGGGCTGATCGGCACCGGCTTTATGGGCAAATGCCACGCCCTGGCCTATGGGGCGATGGTGCCGATCTTCGGCGGGCCGCTACGCCCGAAACTGCTGAAACTTGCGGATGCAGACCCTTCGATTGGCGCGCAGCGGGCGGCGGAGTTTGGCTTTGCCGAGGCGGTCACCGACTGGCGGGCGATCATCGCCGATCCGGCGATTGCGCTTGTCTCCATCACCACGCCGAACGCCCTGCACCGCGAGATGGCCGAAGCGGCGCTGGCGGCGGGCAAGCACGTTTGGTGCGAAAAGCCGATGGGGCTGACGCTTGCGGATGCCGAAAGCATGGCGGCGGCAGCCCAGACGGCGACGGGGCGCACGCAGCTTGGCTACAACTACATTCGCAATCCGCTGATCGCCGAAGCCAAACGGCTGATCGAAGCCGGGGAACTCGGGCGCATTACCCATTTTCGCGGCGCGGTGGACGAAGATTATATGGCCGATGGCGATATTCCCTGGTCGTGGCGCTGCCGCTTGGCCGATGCTGGGTTGGGGGCGCTGGGGGACATTATGGTCCATCTCGTCAGTCTCGCGCATACGCTGATGGGCGGGATCGACAGTCTGACAGCGCAGATCGAAACCATCCACAAAACCCGCCCGCTGCCCGATAGGCCGGGCGAGAGCGGCGCGGTGGAGAATGAGGATGCGGCGCAGGCCCTCGTGCGCTTTGCCTCCGGCGCCTCGGGCGTGCTGGCGACCAGCCGCGCCGCCTGGGGCCGCAAGAACCGCTTGGGCTTCGAAATCCACGGCACCAAAGGCACGCTGATTTACGATCAGGAGCGGATGAACGAGCTTCAGTTCTTCAGCGCGTCCGGCGACGCTTCGACGCGGGGATTCCGAACCATCCTTAGCGGCCCGGTGCATGCGCCCTATGGCGCCTTCTGCCCGGCCCCCGGCCACGGCTTGGGCTTCAACGATTTGAAGGTGATCGAGCTTAACGGGTTGCTGCGCGCTATCGACGGGCAGGCGGACCCGCTGGCCGTCGATTTTGCAGCGGGGCTTGCGATCGAGCGCGTTATTCACGCTATGGTGACATCGGCGCAGACAGGCACCTGGATTGGGTTGCCCGCCTGACCGCAAGAATGGGGAGACAGTCAGTGGTTCAAGAGATTTCGCATTGGATTAACGGCAGGCTGCAGGCAGGGGCCAGCGGCGACTTTGGCCCGGTCTATAATCCGGCAACCGGCGAGCAGAGCGGCAAGGTCGCCCTTGCCAATGTGTCGGAAGTCGATGCCGCTGTTGCTAATGCCAAAGAGGCGTTTGCGACCTGGGGGAACCTGTCGCCGCTGCGCCGCGCGCGGGTGATGTTCAAGTTCAAGGAACTGCTGGAGCGCGACAAGGCCGAACTCGCGGCGATTATTACCGCCGAACACGGTAAGGTTCTGTCGGACGCTGATGGCGAAATCACGCGCGGGCTTGAGGTGGTGGAATTCGCCTGTGGTATTCCGCATCTGCTGAAAGGCGAGTTTACCGAGCAGGTCGGGCCGGGGATCGACAGTTGGTCGAACCGCCAGCCGCTCGGCGTGGTTGCAGGCATCACGCCGTTCAACTTCCCGGTCATGGTGCCGCTGTGGATGGCCCCGGTGGCGCTGGCGACCGGTAACTGCTTCATCCTGAAGCCGTCGGAAAAGGACCCCTCCGCCGCGCTGAAACTGGCGGCATTGCTGAAAGAAGCCGGGCTGCCGGATGGGGTGTTCCAGGTGGTGCAGGGCGGGCGCACGGCGGTCGAACGGCTGCTGGAACACCCGGACATTCAGGCGATCTCCTTCGTCGGCTCCACCCCGATTGCCGAGACCATCTATCGGGTCGGCTCGGCGCACGGCAAGCGCGTTCAGGCCTTGGGGGGCGCGAAGAACCATATGGTGGTGATGCCCGACGCCGATCTCGATCAGGCCGTCGATGCGCTGATGGGCGCGGCCTATGGCTCGGCGGGCGAACGCTGCATGGCGATTTCGGTGGCGGTCGCTGTCGGCGGCGTTGGCGATGCGCTGATGAAAAAGCTGGAGCCGCGCGTGCGCGCCCTGAAAGTCGGGCCGGGCACCGATCCCACGGCGGAAATGGGACCGCTCGTCACGAAGGAACACTTTCAAAAAGTGCAGTCCTACATCGATCTTGGCGTGGCCGAAGGCGCGAAGCTACTGGTCGATGGGCGCGGGCTGAAGCTACAAGGCTATGAGGATGGCTTCTTTCTGGGTGGCAGCCTGTTCGACCATGTGACGCCGGACATGCGCATCTATAAGGAAGAAATCTTCGGCCCGGTCCTCGCCGTCGTGCGGTCGGACAGTTTCAGCGACGCCGTCGATCTGGTGAACCGTCACGAGTTCGGCAATGGCACCGCCATCTTCACCCGCGACGGCGATGCGGCGCGCGAGTTCGGCAACCGCATCCAAGTCGGCATGGTCGGCATCAACGTGCCGATCCCCGTGCCGATGGCCTTCCACAGCTTCGGCGGCTGGAAGCGTTCGCTGTTCGGCGATCACCATATGCACGGGCCGGAAGGCGTGCGCTTCTACACGCGCCTCAAGACCCTCACGGCGCGCTGGCCCACGGGCATTCGGGCCGGGGCACAGTTCACCATGCCGACCCTGGGGTAGAGGGTTTATCGTCGGGGGCTTTGCCCCCGACACCCCCAGCCAAGGGACGCGTCCCTTGGCAATCCAATTGCCTGGATTCTCAAGGGGCGGGCGCCCCTTGAGTGGGGTTTCAGGGGCAACGCCCCTGAGCCGCTTCGCCGTATCTTGCGATAAACTCCCCGAAACTCGGCGTCACCCGTGCCGGGTCTTTTGCGGCATCGTCATAGCGGCGCAGGCGGACGGCGGCCGGGGCGAAAGGCTGGGCGATGAAGGCTTCGGCCTCGCCAGCGCTCATCGGGCCGCCTTGCAGGGCGAGCGAGCGGACCGAATCGTCGGACAGTAGGGCTGCGTAGCCGGGTTCCGCCGTACAGAGGTAGCGTTTGGCTGCGACATGCAGGCGCACGGGTTCCGATACTTCGGGCGGGAAATGGCGGGCGAGCCAATCGGCGCCTAAGTCTTCGTGTTTATCGTCTATCCCAGCGCTGGCCGGGTCTTCCCCCAGGTCATGGACCATATGGCCGATATCGTGCAGCAGGGCGGCGATAATCATCGCCGGGCTTTCCCCCGCTTCGGCGGCAAGATCGGCCGATTGCAGGGCATGGGCGAGCTGATGCACGTCCGTCAGCCCGTAGCGGCGGGTGGCGCGCCCTTCGTAAATGTCGATTAGACGGGCAAAGATATCGGTCATGGCAGCAGTCCCAAGGCTTGCAGCGTATCCTGTGCCAGCCCGAAGGCAGTGCTAGCGCCGGTGCCGCTGGTAACGCAGGTGATCGCAATGCGCGGATCGGGGGTTTCGATGAAAGCGTCCCGCTCGGCGCTGCCGTACACGCCGATCCAGCGTTCGATCACCTCAGATTTACTGAGATTGAGCGTTGCGCGGGCCAAATCGAGGATATTGCGATCCACGCTCTCCGGCGCGAAATCATCGACCGTTGCGCCGTAATGGTGCGAATCGCCGACGACCAGCGAGCCATCGGCGCTTTGCACGACGATCAGATGGATTCCATCGACAATCAGCGCCGGGTGCTCGGCGGCCAATTGCGCCGCCAGCGCCGGTTGCGACGGGCAGACGTGGTAACCGCGATAGCGCAGCAGGCCGAGGTCGCTCATTACCGCATGGGGCAGCCGCCAGCCGGGATCGGACAGGCGCAGCATATGCAGCTTGCACTCCTGCGGCGCGTGGCGGGCGATGACGTCGGGGAACAAGGTGCGGAAATCATGCCCAGGGCAAACGGCGATATGGCTGGCGGTGATTGTGTCGCTGGACGTGCGGACCCGTCCCGGCTCGATCCCGACGACGGGTGCGCCGCGCTGGAAGGTGACGCCTTGGGCCGCCAGCCAGTCGGCGAGCTTTGGGATGGCCGTGCGTGATTCGACGCGCAACTCGTGCGGGGAGTGTAACGCCCCGGCAAGCCCGCTGCCGATGGCGTAGGGCAGGGCGGCGCGGATTTGATCCGGCTCCCACACCGTGCAGGCGTCGCCCATCGCATCGGCGGAGAATTCCTCGATCACCTGCCGGGCGAGCGGCGAATGGGCGAGCATGAGCAGGCCCCGGTGCAGCACGTCGATCCCGGCTTTCGGGGCGATCTCCGCCCAAACATCGCGGCTAAAGCGGGCGCGGCGCCACGTATCGCCCTGGCCCTGGCCGGTAACGGTAACAAAGCCGAAGTTGCGCACGGAAGCGCCATTGGCGCGGGCGTCACGGTCGAGAACGATAACCTTTAGTCCGGCCTGTACGGCCAAGGCGGCATGGGCGAGGCCGACGACACCGGCCCCGATGACGGCAAGATCATACTGCATTTGACTGAGTTTTTCCTTCAGCTCTACCGCTGGCTCCAGCGGCGACGGCGACGGTCAATCAGGGCGCTGGCCCCGACCTGGGTCAGTTTGGCGGTGGCGCACAGAGCGGCGATGACCATGCCCATTGCGGCGGCAGACGCCGTGGCCCCGGCTTCATCCATATTCACAATGGCGATGGAGGCGGTTTTCGTGTCGGCGACATAGAGAAAGATGATTGCGGAAAGCGTGGTGGCGGCATTGGTGAAGAAATAAATCCAGATATTCAAAAGGCTGGGCAGGCACAGTGGCACGGTGACGCGGAAGAAGGTCTTCCACCCCGGCACTTTCAGCGAGGCACCGACCGCATCGAACTCCCGGTCAATCGCAGTCAGGGCCGTCGTCGCGGTCACATAGGTGACGGGCAACAGCCGCATCACGCTGTTCAACACCAGGATCGCCATCGTGCCGTAAAGGACATTCAGCGGGTTCCACGGCGCGTTAAAGAAGAAGATATAACCGAGGCCCATGACGAGGCCGGGGACGGCCAGCGGCACCAGCATCAGCGCGCGACCCGCGTCGGCGAGGCGCGGCATGTCTTTCGCGCGGTCGAGCAAGAAGGCGGTGCCGAAGACCAGCGGCGTGCCGATGCAGGCGGAGATCAGCCCTAACCGTACCGTATTCCACACCGACCCCCACCCGGCGGGGTCGGTTTCGGCGAAGTCGTAATGCCGCCAGGTCAGCGCCAGATTATAGGGCCAGTAGCTGACCAGCGAGGCCCAGGCGGCAATGCCGATCACCAGCAGAATAGGGGCGGCGATCAGCAGACAATAGAGCAGCGCGGCGCGGTCGCGGCCTGCCTCGGGGCGCGGCAGCAGCGGCACGGCGCGGGCGGTCAGTTGCGCCTGTTGCTTGCGCTGCACGGCGCGGTCCACCATAAACGCCAGCAGGGCGGGCAGCAGCAGGAAGAAGCCGATCACCGCGCCCATCGGGAAATTCTGCTGGCCGACGACCTGCTTATACACATCGGTCGCCAGCACGTTGAACTGCCCGCCGATGACCTTGGCGACGCCGAAATCGGTGACGACCTCGGTAAACACCACAAAGATCGCGCCGACCAGCCCATAGCGCGCGCCGGGCAGGGTGATGGTGAAGAATACCCGCCGCGCCGGCGTACCGAGGCTCGCCGCCGCCTCATAGAGCCGCGCATCCGCCGTCGATAGTGCCGTTGTCAGAATCAGCACCGCCAACGGGAAGGCATAGAAGCAATGGGCCAAGATAATGCCCCACGGCCCGTAGATATCGAACCCCTCCGGCAGCCAGGGGCGCAGCAGCCCTTGATTGCCGAAAAGATAGATCAAAGCGATGGCGGGCAGCACCGAAGGCGCCAAGAGTGGGATCGCCGCGATCATATTGAACAGCCCGCGCCCGCGCAGGCAGGTCCGCGTTAGGGCATAGGCAAAGCCGAAGGCCAGCGGCACGGTAAGGATCACCGTCACCAGCGCCGTCCAGATGGAGTTCCAGACCGAAACGGCAAGCGCCGGGCTACCCAGGAAGGCCAGCACATTGCGTAGCCCGACGAAACTGCCGTCGCGCGCTTGCAGGGCCAGATGCAACAGGCTGACCAGCGGCAGGGCGATGCCAAGGATCAACGTCCCGACGATCAGGGCAAGGCCGAGGCGTCGGACCAATGCCGGGCGGACCGTGGCGACGCGAGGGGGAAGGCTATGGCCGGTCATGCGGTAGGCTCGGCAAAGAGATGCACGGCGTCCGGCGGGACGGTGACGGCAATCGCGGCGCCAGGGCGTAGGTCGCATCCAGCGAGAGCGTGATGGCCGAGGTCGAGCCGCAGCGGCACGTCATGATCCAGCCCGCAATCGATTTCCACCTGCACCCCCGGGCCGTGGAAGGTGACGGCGGCGACCGTGCCGGTCAGGCGGTTGGGTTGATCGCCCCCTGCGCACAGCGCCAAGGCTTCCGGGCGCAGGCGAAGCTGGACCGGGCCGCGCAGGGCGCCCGTCGGGACATGGAGAACCTGCCGCCCGCAGACAACTGCCCCTGGCTCGAAGACCATGCCGCGCGCAGCCGTCATGCTGCCGACGAAATCGGCGACGAACAGGCTGGCGGGGCGGCGATAAATCGCTTGCGGGCTGCCGATCTGTTCGATCTTGCCGTCACTCATCACGACGATGAGATCGGCCATCGTCAGCGCTTCGTCCTGATCGTGGGTGACCATAATGGTGGTGATGCCGAGGCGGCGTTGCAGGTCGCGGATTTCGGCGCGCAGGCGTAAGCGCACGCGGGCATCAAGGGCCGACAGCGGCTCGTCGAGCAGCAAGAGACCCGGTTCCATCGCGAGCGCGCGGGCGAGGGCGACGCGCTGTTGCTGGCCGCCGGAAAGCTGATTGGGGAACTTACCGCCCGATCCCGGAAGCCCGACGACGCTGAGCAGTTCATCGACAATGCGCTGCCGCTCGGCTTTCGGTACCCGGCGGTTGACGAGGCCGTAGCCAATATTTTCCGCCACCGTGAGATTGGGAAACAGGGCGTAGGATTGAAAAACGATGCCGAAATCCCGCTCCCCCGGCGGCAGGTGCGAAATATCGCGCCCGGCCTGATGAATGCTGCCCGTGTCCTGGCGGTCGAGGCCCGCGATGGCGCGCAGCAGGGTCGATTTACCGCAGCCCGACGGGCCGAGGAAACAGACGAAGCTGGAGGGGGGAATATCGAGGTCGATGCCCTTCAAGGCTTCAAACTGACCGAAGCGCTTGCGCACCCCCCGGAGCGATAGATAGGGCGCGGTTTCGGCCTTCAATTGAGTATCCATCGGCGGCGGGGTGAGAAGCTGGGTCATTTCTGGCCTCGGCAGGGAAGCGGCGGGACATCATCGCGGGCTTGCGACCCTCTCCCTGGGGAGAGGGCAGGGCGAGGGGCAAGCCTGAACGATCAGCACGCTTCCCCTCACCCGGCGCCTGCGGCTCCTCCCTCTCCCGAGGGGAGAGGGAGCTTGGGCCTTCCTTAATTCTTCGGCGCGGATTTACCATCGTACCGGCGGGTCCACTCGGCGAGAACCCGGTCGCGATCGGCGGCCATTTTGCCGAAATCGACCTTCAGCATTTTGGCTTCGGCATCGGTAGGATAATTCTTCGGCGCGGCGTTCACGTCCTTACGACCGACGACGGCGTAGAATTTAGCGTATTGCTCGTGCGCCTCTTTGGAGACGGTGAAGTCGATCAGCTTCTTGGCGGCCTCGGCATTGGGGCGGCCTTTGACCAGGGCGGTCGCTTCCATATCCCAGGCCACGCCATCGGCGGGCACGATCACGTCGAGCGGCGCGCCATTGTTCTTTTCCTTCACCGCGCGCATGTCGATCCCGACCGAAGCGGTGCGTTCGCCTTTCGCGGCCTGCACATGGGGGGCGGAGCCGGAATGGGTATAGACGCCGATGTTGTCATGGAGCTTGTCCATGAAGGCCCAGCCGTTGTCCTCGCCCATCGACTGCAACCAGCCTGCGACTTGCAGATAGCCCGTGCCGGAGGAGGCCGGGTTCGGCATGACCAGCTTGCCTTTCAACTGCGGCTGCAGCAGATCGTTCCAACCCTTGACCGGGGCGGCGCCGGTTTTGGCGAATTCCGGCTGGTTGACGGCGATGAAGGACAGGAAAGCGTCCATGCCCGTCCATTTCGGTGCGCTCGCTTCGTCGCGGAAGCTCGGCTTCAGATCCTCAATCCCCTTCGGGGCATAGGCTTCCAGAATGCCTTCCTTATCGAACATCAGGATGGACGATAGGGCGACGCCCCAGATCACATCGGCCTGCGGATTGGCTTTTTCGGCCAGCACGCGGGCGGTGACGATGCCGGTCGAATCGCGCACCCACGTGATCTCGATGCCCTTATTGGCGGCTTCGAACGCGGCCTTCAGCGGCGCGAGCTGGTCGTTTTCCAGCGCGGTATAGACATTCAGCTTGGTCTGCGCCAGGGCGGCGCCCGTGGTCAGCAGCAGGGCGGCGGTCAGCGAGGCGACGGATTTCAGCGAGACGGACATGATCATCCTCATGCGGTGGGGGTTTGCCCGGCGGCGAGCTTGCCCCGGATGGTATCGAGCACCGGCAACAGATCCGTGACGGTATCGACGACAAAATGCGCCCCGGCGTCGAACAGCCGTTGGGCGGCCTGACGGCGCAGCGCGAATTGCGCATTGGGCGACAGGTCAGCCCATTCGGCGGCGGATAGGCCGACGGCATTGCCGGAGACGGCGACCCCGATGGTCCAGGTTCCGGCGGCAAGCCCTTCGGCGATCCCCGGTTCGGTATCATCGACCTTCACGACGCGGGCCGGGTCGGCGAGGCCAAGGTCGGCAAAGCATTTCTGCATCATCATCGGGCCGGGGCGGCCTTCGGGCAGATCGTCGGCACAAACCAGGGTTTCCGGCGCATATCCTTGGGCGGCTGCGACCGGCAGGACTTGGTTCATAATCTCGCGTGTGTACCCGGTGGTGGAGCCGATACGCACCCCATCTGCCTTCAGCCGCTCGATGATCGGCAGGGCACCCGGCACCAGATCGGCGAATTGCGCGGCAACCGCGACATTCATCGGGCCGAATTCGGCATAGAGCCGGTCGATGTCGGCTTCCGTCGCGGCGGCACCATAGTGGGCGGCCCAGGCGTCGGCAATGCGCGGCTGGGTTAGCATGGCGGCGATATGGGCGCGCTTCGGCAGCCCCATCGGCACGCGGGCCTCAAGCACCGAAACCTCGAGCCCGTGACGGCGAAAGAGTTCGACGAAAACCCCCATCGGCGCGCGGGAGCCAAAGTCGATCATCGTGCCCGCCCAATCGAAAATAACGGCTTCGATGCTGCTCATCGGCCCAGTCTCCGTGATCCATGTGGGGTTGGGCGGAGAATGGGCGGGAACGTGATTTCGATCAAATCCATATATCCGCAACATACTATCGGTAAAACCAAACAAACTGACGGGTTCAGATGGATAGAAAATGCTGAATTATCACCAGATCCGCGCCTTCCACGCCGTTGCCCGCGAAGGAACGATGAGCCGCGCCGCGCGGATGCTCGGGGTGTCGCAGCCGACTTTATCGGAACAAATCAAGGATTTAGAGGCACGTTATCAGGTGCGGTTGTTCAGCCGAGAGGGTCGGGGATTGGTTTTGACCAGCCTGGGATACGAGCTTTATGGGCTGACGACGAAACTATCCGATGTGACGGATCAAATTCAGGCGCTGCTGGGCGACCGGGCGACGGTCGATCTTGGCGGCGCCTTACAGGTCGTGGCCGATGGGCCGCTGCACGCCGCCTCGCTGCTGGCGCGGTTTCGTCAGCGCTTTCCGCAGCCGCAGGTATCGCTGGGTGTAACAAACGCCCCGGCGGCGCTAAAACAGATTTTGGACGGGGTGGCCGATGTTGGCATCGTCGCCGATCCGAAAGTGGTGCCGGGGTTGCATTTCGTGCCGATTGGCGAAGACCCGCTGGTGGCGGTGATGGCGGTCGATCACCCACTCGCCGCACTGGAGGTGGTGCCGGTCAGTGCCCTTGCCGACACGGTATTATTGCTGCGGGAGCCTGGGTCGACGACGCGCGCCGTGACGCTCGCGCTGCTGGACAAGCATCAGACTAGCCCACGCGAAACGATCCAGGTGGCGACGCGCGAGGCGATCCGCGAGGCGGCGGCGCATGGGCTGGGGGTTAGCCTGATTTTTAACTCAGAAACCGGGCAGGACCGCCGGGTGGTGAAACGCCCGCTGAGTGCGCCCGGCGGGATCACCGGCTGCACGGAATATGTCGTCTGCCAAGAAGCCCGCCGCCGCCGCCCGATCTTGCGGGCGTTCCTGGAACTTGCGGAGGAGTATGGCCACCAATGGCGCCAGGGCATCAGCCCTTCAGCGGATAAAGTTTAAAGAAAGCCGCGACCGATTCGGTCACATGGGCGTGTTTTTCCTCCGGCGACATATCGTCGATCACCGCCAGCATGGCGGCGCGCAGGGGGCGGGAGAAGCAAATATCGAAGAAATGCTGGGCCGCTTTCGCCGGATCGGCGGCGTCGAGTTTCCCTTGCGTGATCTGGGTTGCCAGATAATCGGTCAGCCGGGCGATGCCCCGGGCGTAGCCGGTTTCAAAAAACGTCCGCCCGATATTGGGAAAGCGCGGGGTTATGCCCATCACCAGCCTTACCCGGGCAATCGATTCGGGGTGAAGGAGCTTGGTTAAGATTTTCAGCCCGAAATCATAAAGCACGTCGGCCGTCGCGTGATCGTCTGGCGAGATGAGGCACAGGCTTTCCGCCTGTTCCTGTTTTTCCAGCCGGATCAGCTCTTCGAACAGCGTATCTTTGCCCGAGAAATAGGCATAGATCGTACCTTTGGAAACGCCCGCCGCCTTCGTAATATCGTTCATGCTGGCGCCGTCGAACCCATGTTCGAGGAAAACCCGCTTCGCCCCTTCCAGAATCTGCCGCCGCTTTGCCGTATCCGCCGGATCGTCGGTCGCACCTTGGGCGCCTAGGGGCGGGGCGGCGAAGGCGGCTAGGGGAACGGTCATGCAAAACCTCGGGGGCGGGGGCGGGCTTCCCTCTTGATTAACGGAGTTAAAGGGTCTATGTCAAATCGAACCGAACGGTTCGGTTTATTTTTTATGACGAGGCTTCCATGTCCCAATCCCAGCCGACGGGTGCCGATCACGGCCCGGACAAAGCGCGCGGTTTTTCGCCGAAAAAGCTGATTCTGCCGGTCATTTTGCTGGCGGCGGTCGGGGCGGGGGGCTGGTATGGGCTCGACTGGTATCAGCACGGCCGTTTCCGCGTTTCCACCGACGATGCCTATGTGAAGGCCGATGTTACGGTGATGGCCGCGAAAGTCGCGGGCTATGTCACGGATGTGGCGGTGCGCGACAATGGGTATGTGAAAGCGGGCGAGGTTATCGCCCGGCTGGACGATGGCGACTATCGCCTTGCCGTCGATGCGGCGAAAGCCAAGTTGGCCACCCACGAACAGACGCTGGCACGCATCGATGCGCAGATTGCGGCCCAGGAAGCGGTCGTTCTGCAAACCCGCAGCCAAAAGCAGGTGAACCGCGCCGACAGCCAGCGCGCGGCGGCGGCCTTGCAGCGCGTGCAGGCCCTGGTGCGGTCGGATTTTGCCAGCCAAGCGGCCTATGATACGGCCAAGGCGGACCGGGAGCGCAACCTGGCGCAAATCGATCAAGCCTCTGCCGCCGTCGTGGCTGCCGAAGCGCAGGTCGACGTGCTGAAGGCCCAGCGGGCGGAAACCGCGCGCGGGCGCCAGGAACTGCAAAATGCGCTCGATAAGGCCGAACGCGACCTTAGCTTTACGGTCATCCGCGCGCCCATCGACGGCATCGTCGGCAATCGCGCCGTTCAAGTTGGCCAATATGTGCAGCCCGGCGTGCGGTTGCTGGCGCTTCTGTCGCCGAAATCAGTCTATGTCGAAGCCAATTTGAAAGAAACCCAGCTTGCCAAGCTGCAACTCGGCCAGCAGGTAACGGTGATGGTCGATGCCCGCAAGGATCGCCCGGTCCAGGGCGTCGTCGAGAGCATCTCCCCCGCGTCGGGTGCAATTTTCTCGCTGTTGCCGCCGGAAAATGCCACGGGCAATTTTACCAAGATCGTCCAGCGCGTGCCGGTGCGCATTGCCCTTGACCCGCAGGCGGTTTCGGAAGGCTGGTTGCGCTCGGGTCTCTCGGTCGAAATCGAATTGCGCGCCCAGGATGGCAAGAAGCCGGTTCGGTTGGGCGACGTTGCGGCGCTGCCGAACGGGTTTAAACCTGCCCCGGCGGGCGGTGAACCCGTCGCCTCACTTTCGCTGGCGCAATAATGAGCGCCGCCGCCGTCGCGGCTGTGCCGCCATCCCAGGCCGTGACGACCCGCAAGGTCATTGCCTTTACGGCAATGGTCTTCGGGATGTTCATGGCGATTCTGGACATTCAAATCGTCTCGGCCTCCCTGGCGGAAATTCAGGCGGGCCTATCGGCCTCCAGCGACGAAATCCCCTGGGTGCAGACCTCTTACCTCATCGCCGAAGTGATTATGATCCCGCTGTCGGGCCTGCTATCACGGGCGCTGTCAACGCGGGTGCTGTTCACCGCCTCGGCCCTTGGCTTTACGCTGATGAGCCTGATGTGCGCCCAGTCGCAGACGATCAACGAGATGATCCTGTGGCGCACCCTGCAAGGGTTCGTCGGCGGCGCGATGATCCCGACCGTTTTTGCGACGGCCTTCACGGCCTTCCCGCCCTCGAAACGCAGCACGATTTCGCCGCTGATCGGCATGGTCGCCACCCTGGCGCCGACGATTGGGCCGACGGCGGGCGGCTATCTCACCGATCTCTTCTCCTGGCACTGGCTGTTTTTGGTCAACGTCGTTCCCGGCTGTCTGGTCGCGGCGGCGGTCTGGTTTCTGGTCGATTTCGACAAACCCGATTGGCATCTGCTGGAGAATTTCGATTGGACCGGCTTCATCAGCATGGCCCTGTTCTTGGGTGCCCTAGAATATGTGTTGGAGGAAGGCTCGGCGAACGATTGGTTCAATGACGATGCGATCTTGATTGCCGCCATCGTCAGCGCCGCCAGTGGAATTCTGTTCTTCTGGCGGACGTTGCGAATAAAATACCCCATCGTCGATCTAACCGCCTTCACCGACCGCAATTTCTGGACCGGCTGCCTGTTTTCCTTCGTCATGGGTGTCGGCCTCTACGGGCTGACGTATCTTTACCCGGTCTATTTAAGCCGGGTGCGTGGTTATTCGGCCCTGATGATCGGCGAGACGATGTTCCTAACCGGTATCGTCATGTTCTTCGCCGCCCCCATCGTTGGGCGCCTCTCGACCAAGATGGACCTGCGGGTGATGATGGCCATTGGCTTCATGGGCTTCGGTCTCGGAACCTATCTCGCCTCCGGCATCACCAAGGATTGGACCTTCGACGAACTGGTGTTGCCGCAGGTATTGCGCGGTTTCTCGCTGATGATGTGCATGGTGCCGATCAATAACCTCTCACTCGGCACGTTGGCACCGCAGCGGGTGAAGAACGCCTCTGGCCTCTTTAACCTCACCCGCAACCTCGGCGGCGCGGTGGGGCTGGCGGTCATCAATACCCTGATGAACGAGCGGATGGACCTGCACCTATCGCGCTTCCGCGAAAGCATCGCCTGGGGCCATGGCAAGGCGGAAGAAGTGCTGACCGCCTTCGCCACCCAGTTCCAGGGCATCGGCACCGAGGCCGATTTGATGGCGCTGAAACAGATGGAAAAAATCATTCGCCGCGAAGCCCAGGTTTTCGCGATGAGCGACGTTTTCCTGGCCCTAACCTTCCTGTTCTTCGCGCTGGTGCTGATGGTGCCGCTCACCCGCAAACCGCGCCCGGCGCCAGCGGGCGGCGGCGGTGGGCATTAAACCGGTAACCGGATCGAAAAAGCCGCCCCTGTCAGCGTTTGGCCGGTCGTCAGGTCAATGCTACCGCCGTGGGCCGCGAGGGTCGCCCGGACGATGGCAAGCCCCAACCCGGTGCCGCCGGTATCGGCGCGTGTGGTAACGAAACTCTCGAACAGGGTTGTGCGCACGCTGGCGGCGATACCGGGGCCATCGTCTTCCACAATCAGCCCCGGCGGGTTGGTTACCGTGATCGACAGGCGGGTTGCGCCATGCTGATGGGCGTTTTCAGCGAGATGCCCAAGGACCATGGTCAAGGCTTGTCGGCTGAGCGGCAAGGGGCGCTCCGGCGTTCCGCTCAGGGAAAGCGTTAGGCCTGGCGCGGCGGTGTCAAGATCCGCCAGGATTTCCGCCAGGCGGCACCTGCCGCCCGGCAGGGGCGCTTCGGCTTCAGCGAGGCCCCGTAGGTCGTCAAGCAGCCGGGTCAGCCGGTCGCAATCGGTCAAAATATTCTTCAGGAACCGCTGCCGCGTTTCTGGCGGCATCGTTGGATCATCCGCCATCAGTTCAGCCGCGCCGCGCACGGCGGTCAGCGGTGATTTCAGTGCGTGAGACACATGGGCGGCAAAGCTCGAAAGATAGGCGGAGCGGGCGTGTTGCCGTTCGGCCAAGGCGAGCAGGCTTTGCGCCAGATCGGCGGCTTCGCGCGTACCCTGATGGGGCGGCGGCGGCGGAATATCGGCGCGGCGGTCGAGATCATGTGCCCAAGCCGTCAGGCGGCGCAGTGGTTCGGTCAGGCTGCGATGGAAGATATAGCCGATCAACCCGGTGATCGGCGCGAGAATCCCCGTCAAGACCGCAGCTTCGTCGGCGTCGATTCCCAGCGGTCGCCCGCGCAGCAACCAGAGGGTCGCAATCCCGGCGGCGGGGAGGCTGAGCACCAGCGCCAGCGTCGCCGCCGTGATCATCGCCAGCGACGGTCGCCATTTCCGGCGGATCGATCGAGATGGCACGTTTACACCTGCGCGCGGCAGGGGCCGAGCCGAAACCCGACCCCGTGAACGGTTTCGATAACAACACCAGGGCCCGCCGCGGCCAGTTTCGCGCGAATATTGCGGATGTGACTGTCAATGGTCCGGTCGGCTACCGTTAGCGCATCGGGATAGGCCGCATCGAGAATCTGCGCGCGCGTGAAAACCGCCGTGGGGCGGCTGGCCAGCAAGTGCAGAATGGCAAACTCCAAGGCGGTCAAGCCCACCGTTTGCCCGGCATAGCGGGCGTGGAACCCCTCGGGCATTAGCGTTAAATCATTGCGCTCCAGACTAAGCGGCGGCGTGCTGCCGCCCTGGCTCCGTTTCAGGATCGCCCCAATGCGGGCCACCAGTTCGCGCGGGCTGAAAGGTTTACCCACATAATCGTCGCCACCGAGTTCCAGCCCCAGAACCCGGTCGATCTCGTCATCCCGGGCGGATAAAAACACAATCGGGCAGTCGGAGGTTTTGCGGATATCGCGGCACAGATCGAACCCATTGCGGTCTGGCAGGCCGATATCAAGCACAACCAAATCGGGCCGGTCGCGGTGAAACCGGTTTAGCCCTTCCGGCCCCGTTGCCGCCGTGATCACGGTGTACCCGGCCTTATCCAGGGCAAAACAAATGACCTCCCGGATATGGGCCTCGTCATCGACCACTAGTATCCTATGGCCCATTCCGGCCCTCTCCCGTGCGCCTGCGTTACGGTGTTGTAGCCAATCGCCGCTGAAGCCGCCATCCGCGAAGCGACCACCGGCGCCAGTCGCTTTGGGCGGCCTCTAGCTCCGCGATCAGAAGATGCTCGCTGTGCCGAAGGCTACTTTGAAGGGCCGGGTCGGGTGTCTGCAGTCGAAGGGTAGCAAGGGCGGGCAGGGCGCTAGGCCCCAGAGACTTTAAATATGCCGTATCAAGGAAAGGACCGTCTCCCCCCATCTCCCGGCTATGGGCGAGGTTAAAGTCGGCGATCAGCCCTTCGGCGTCTATCAGACCCCAACCATAAACGGCGATAAGGGCTGCGACGGTCAGGCGCGGCGCTAACCAACCCATCGGCTTACGACCAGCAATCATTCGGCCAACGATCAGGAAGCAGAGGCCGATAAATCCGATCAGGCCAGCGCCCGCTAGGCGCAGCAGCGTAAGGGAATAGGCGCTAACATAGGCGTCTAGCCGCAACAGCGCAAAAACGACCATCAACAAGCATTGGCCGGCCCAAAGCAGCATCAGGTAGCGGGCCAATGGCCCTGGAAGGGTGCGGGCAAAGGCCAAAAGAACCGCGATGGCTATAAAGGCGGCCAGCATCAGCGCATAGGCGCCCCGATGGGCATAGGCCGAATAGGTCATGCCTGCGGGTAGGCGTATCCCTGCACCCAAGACCGCGAGGTCGAGACCGTTCTGCAGAGCGAACACCAGATTCAGTACCACCAGACCACCAAGGATGCTTCGCGCTGAAGGCGGCAGGGCGGGTAGGATAAGATCAATCGGGGGCCGTACCCGCTTTTGCCCTGTGAGCCACGGCCAGATCAGGCCAGCTAAGAGGACAACCGCCAGAGCGTCGAAGGAAAGGGCAAAGTCGGGTGAGGCGATTGACGGGAGTGCCCGCAACCCTGCTTCAATCATCGGATTGGCGGCAGCGAAGATCATCAGGAACCCAGCCCCCAAGGCAAGCGGAAGCGCAAAGGGGCGCAGCGATCCGCCCAAGGAAGCCGCCTTCCAGCGGCGCCCGCAGGCCCAACCCCACCGAATACTATCGCGCACCGCGAGGAGGGGGCCGACCGGGGTGAGGGCGATGGGCATCAAAAGGCTTAGGGATAGAAAAGCAGCATTCGGAACGCCTACCCGGAATAGAAGAAAACTCAGGCCGACCAAAGTCAGAAGAAGGCTGGTCAGGTTTGCCATTTCGATCAACGCGACCAGTCCGAGGAGGAAGGGAACCGCAGCCCAGAGGATCGCCGAGGTCACGGGCCGGCAGCACCAAAAGGGGGTGGCCAGCAGTGCTATGGTCAGCAAACCGGCAGCCAATCCAAGCCCAAACCCCTGAGGCGGCAAGAGAGTATGTAAAAGCAGGCCGCCGGTTAGGGCCGCCGCGATACGGAAAGGAAACGCATCCCGGATCACGGCCGCCACCGCCGCGCCCGGAGCCTTGGGAAGGGCAGGATAATCGCGCTCTTGGGGTTAGGGTGGGTTAGCCACCAGCCATCGGCCAGCAGCCGCTTCGGAAACCACAGGGGGATGATGTTTGTGCGTGTCATGCCCCCATTCTGGTGGGGGGCCGTGCAGCCGGTATGGGGTGCCTGTGCAGACCGCAAGGATTTTTGTGCAGAAACCGTGCAGCCGTTCCGGGGGACTAAGCGATCAGCCGGAACCGATCCACATCGACGAGACCGAAATCGGTGATCTTCAGATGCGGGATCACCGGCAGCGGTAGGAAGGCGAGTTGCAGGAATGGCTCCTCCAGCGGGCAACCAAGCGTGCGAACGGCGGCGCGCAGGGTGCGCAACTGCCCGTCAACGCCTTCGAACGGCAACAGGCTCATCAGGCCCGCTACCGGCAAGGGCAGATCCGCCAGAACCGCCCCATCCTTGGCCGCGACAAAGCCGCCCCCGAGGGCGATCACCCGGTTTACGGCGGCGGCCATATCCGCCTCATTGGTGCCGACAACGCAGATATTATGGCTATCATGCCCGACGGAGGAGGCGAGCGCCCCCGCCTGTAAGCCGAACCCCTGAACGAAGCCACGCCCGATATTCTCATTCACCCCGTGGCGGGCCAGCACGGCGATTTTCAGCACGTCCTGACCAATATCCGCCTTTAGCCCATCGGCGCCGAAGGGCAGGCTGGCGGTGCGGAATTCCGTCACGATCTTGCCGGGCAGCACGCCGATCACCGGCTGGGTCGCGGCGGTGGCAGGATGGGCGAAGACCTCGGCATTGACAGGTTTGCGTTTGACCGAGTTGAGGCCGACGATTTCGGGCAAGCGGCGCCCTTCGAAGATCTCCGGCGTTACCACTCGGCCCGCCCGCAGTACTTGGCCGACCGTGCAGCTTTCATAATCATCCAGCAGCACAATATCGGCCCGCCAGCCCGGCGCCAGCAAGCCTCGGTCGCGCAGGCCGAAATGCTGCGCGCTCGACCAACTGGCCGCGCGATAGGCATCGGCAGGATCGGCGCCGAGGCCGATGGCGGTGCGGATCAAATGATCCATATGGCCTTCCTGGCCGATTTCCAGCGGGTTGCGGTCATCGGTACAGAAACCGCAGAAGGGGGCAGTGCGGGCGTTCAGAATGGGGGTTAGCGCCGCAACGTCGCGGCTGACCGACCCGTCGCGAATAAGCACCTGCATGCCCTTCGCCAGCTTTTCCTGCGCTTCTTCGGCGCCGGTCGTCTCGTGGCAATTGCGGATCCCGGCAGCGAGATAGCCGTTTAAATCCTTACCGCGTACCAGCGGCGCATGGCCGTCGATATGCCGCCCGGCGAAGGCGACGAGCTTATCCATCACCTCGCTCTCCTTGGCGAAAAGCCCCGGATAATTCATGAATTCGGCGAGGCCCAGGGTGCGGGGATGATCGCGATACTTCGCGAGGACCGAGGCCCCCAGCGTCGCGCCGGAGGTTTCGAGGCCCGTCGCCGGGACGCAGGACGAGAGCTGGACCCGCAGGTCCATCGCCAAACCTTCGGACGCGTCGAGGAAATACTTCAGCCCGGCTTCCCCCAGCACATTGCTGATTTCATGGGGATCGCAGACCGCCGTTGTCGTGCCGCGCGGCAGTACGCAACGGTCGAATTCCCCCGGCGTGACCAGGGAGGATTCGACATGCACATGGGCGTCGATAAAGCCCGGCACGGCGACCCGATCCGACCCGTCGATTTCGACCGCGCCGGAATAATCCTCCAGCGTTCCGACGATGGTTTCGCCGCAGATAGCAATATCGGTGCGGTGCAGGGTGCCGTGGACGACATCCAGCATCCGCACATTTTTGATCACCAAATCGGCGCGTTCCTGCCCGCGTGCCTGATCGATGCGGTGGCCGAGATCAGCTTTCGTCACGGGCATGGTTTTCCTCCTCCGCCGAATAAACACCGACCGCTGGGACCGGCGCGCCGCCTGCAATCTGTAGCAGTTGTGCCGCTGTCGCGATGGCGATCTCGCGCGGCGCCTTGCCGCCGGTACCGGGCAGGCCGATGGGGCAGACGAGGCGCGTGGCGGCGGCATCGCCAAGGCCGATGGCGGCGAGACGCTTTAAAAACCGCGCCCGTTTTGTTTTCGATCCAATCAAGCCAACATAGGGCAGGTCGGGCCGTGCCAGGGCTGCCGCCGTAAGATCAAGGTCGAGCGCGTGATCGTGGGTCATCACGAGAACGAAACACCCAGCAGCAAGTTTGGCAATCTCTGCGGCGGGACGGTCGGTAACGTGAACGGCGACCGGGGCGGGTAGGGTATCGGGAAACTCCTGCGCGCGCGCGTCGATCCAGTCGATCCGATGTGGCAATGGCCCCAGCACCTCCACCAGCGCCCGCGCCACATGCCCCGCGCCGAAAATCGCGAGGCTGAGAGCGGGGGGCAGGATTGGCTCAAAACTCACGGTCACGCTGCCTCCGCAACATTGCCCGAGGGTTGGCCCCAGCGGCCATTTGCGCGTGACCGGGCGCGCGGCACGGTCAGCAAGCAGGCGGCGGGCGAGGGCTATGGCTTCGAATTCCAAGGTTCCGCCGCCGATGGTACCGAGCACTTGCGCGGCGCTGACCGCCATTTTCGTTCCCGCCTGCCGGGGGGTAGAGCCCTGGGCGTCCAGCAGCGTTACAAGCGTGAAGGGCGTTCCCGCTCGCTCCCAGTCGGCCAGGGCGGCGTAAAACCCCCTCATGCGCTGCCGGAGAGGGTTTGGATGGCTCTCAGCAAGCGTTCCGGCGTTGCGGGCGCATCCAGTGGCACGGGGCCGGGAAGGGCGGCGGTCGCGGCCACAGCGTCGCGCAACGCAAAGAAAACCGCATTGGCCAGCATCAACGGCGGTTCGCCCACCGCTTTGGAGCGGTGGATCGTCTCTTCCCGATTGGCCTCGTCCCACAGGGTAACGGTAAACGCCTCGGGCGTGTCGGAAATCGCCGGGATTTTATAGGTGGAGGGGGCATGGGTGCGCAAACGGCCCGTTGCATCCCACACCAGTTCTTCCATCGTCAGCCAGCCCATACCCTGGATGAAACCGCCTTCGATCTGGCCCTTATCCAGCGCCGGGTTTAGCGAGGCGCCGCAATCGTGCAGAATATCCACCCGCAGCAGCTTATTTTCGCCCGTGAGGCAATCCACCTCCACCTCGGCGACCGCCGCACCATAGGCATAATAGAGAAACGGCCTGCCGGTAAAAGTTTCTTTATCGAAATGAATTTTTGGCGTGGCGTAGAACCCCGTGGACGAGAGCGAAATCCGCGCGAGATAGGCGGCGCGGACAAGATCGGGGAAGGGCAGGCTTTGCCCGCCGCCGCTGACCTGACCGTTGTTAAAGCTGATATCCGCCGCCGTAACGCCGAACTTCTGAGCCGCAAACGCCGCTAAACGGGTGCGGATCTGCAGCGCAGCAGCCTCCGCCGCCTTGCCATTCATATCGGCACCGGAGGAGGCAGCCGTGGCGGAGGTATTAGGGACTTTACCGGTCGTGGTCGCCGTCGCCAGAACCTTATCTATATCGATTCCGAAACAATCGGCGGTAACCTGCCGGATTTTTTGATAGAGGCCCTGACCCATCTCAATCCCGCCGTGGTTCACTTGCACCGAGCCATCGGTGTAAACATGAACCAACGCCCCGGCCTGATTAAGGAAGGTGGTGGTGAAGGAAATCCCGAACTTGACCGGCGTTAGCGCCAATCCGCGCTTGCGGTAAGGGCTGGCGGCATTGAAGCGGTCGATGGCGGCCCGGCGCTCGGCATAGTCGGCGCTTTCTGCCAGCCGGGCGATGAGGCGCGGGGCAATATCGTCATCGACCACCTGCCCGTAGGGGGCGATATCGCGCCCCGGCCCATAGAGATTGACGGCGCGCACCGCCTGCGGGTCTTTCCCCAAAAAGCGGGCGATATCGTCGATCACCGCTTCGATGGCCAGCATGCCCTGCGGCCCGCCGAAGCCGCGAAAGGCGGTGTTAGACACCGTATGGGTTTTCAGCCGCAGCGATTCGACCGATACATGGGGCAGATAATAGCAATTATCGATATGGAACAGCGCCCGGTCGTTGATCGCCCCCGATAAATCAGCGGAATAACCGCAGCGGGAGGCGAGCAGCGCGTCGAGCCCTTCGATCCGCCCATCCTCATCAAACCCAACCGTATAGCGCACCTGAAAATCATGGCGCTTGCCGGTCATCACCATATCATCGTCGC
Organism: Elstera cyanobacteriorum; assembly: GCF_002251735.1. Lineage (NCBI taxonomy): Bacteria > Pseudomonadati > Pseudomonadota > Alphaproteobacteria > Rhodospirillales > Rhodospirillaceae > Elstera > Elstera cyanobacteriorum. The sequence continues at coordinate 54,976 of NZ_NOXS01000029.1, forward strand.
GGTCCAAGCGCAGTTTTACCGGGCGCTTAGTTTTCAGGGCGAAGATTGCGGCCAGGGCGGCGAATTGTGCCGCCTGGGTTTCCTTACCGCCGAACCCGCCGCCGAGGCGCCGTACCTCCACCGTGACCAGCGCATCCGGTAGATGCAGGGCGTGAGCGACAAGATGCTGAACTTCGGACGGGTGCTGCGTCGAACAATAGATCAGCACCCCGCCGTCTTCGGTGGGGATGGCTAGGGAGATCTGGCCTTCCAGGTAAAAGTGATCCTGCCCGCCCATGGTTAAGCTGCCGGTCAGCCGATGGGCGGCTTTGGCGATGGCCCCGGCGGCATCGCCGCGCGCCATGCGTTGCGGCGGCAAAATATGGCTGTTGGCGGCTAAGGCCTCGTCGATGGTCAGGAGCGCGGGCAGCGGATCAATCGTTGCGACATCGAGCCGAGCGGCGCGGCGGGCGGCGTGGAGAGTATCGGCTGCGACGGCAAATAGGGCTTGGCCGTGGAACTCAATCGCCCGATCTACCAGGATTGGATCATCCTTCAGGACCGGGCCGACATTATTCTCACCGGGAATATCAGCGGCGCTCAATACCGCAACAACGCCAGTATAGGCGCGGACCTTGTCGAGGTCGAGACCCGTCAGCGTGCCGTGCGCTACCGGCGATAGGCCGACGGCGGCGTGCAGCAGCCCCGCCGGTTCGGGTAGATCATCAATATAGGGCGCTGTGCCGCGCACATGGCGGCGGGCGGCGTCATGGGGTAGGGCGGCGCCGACCGCCGGGGTGGGGGAGATGGCACCGTCCTTCATTCGCCAACCTCTCCCACCTGAACGCCGGTTTCGCGCAAATAGAAACGCAACAGCAGATTGCGCGCGACGGTCAGGCGGTAGTCGGCGGACGCGCGCATATCGCTAAGCGGGGTGAAATCCCGCCCCAGGGCCTCCATCGCCGCGCGGATCGCTTCAAGGGTAAAGGGTTGGCCGCGTAGCGCCGCTTCAGCCTGCCGCGCCCGGGCAGGCACCCCCGCCATGCCGCCGAACCCGAGGCGGGCTGACGTTACCAGCCCATCGGTAACGGTCAGCCGATAGGCGGCGCAGACGGCTGAAATATCCTGGTCCTGCCGTTTCGAAATCTTATCGGTTCCGAAATAAACGCCGGGTTTCAAATATGGTACGGTAACCGAAACGATAAATTCCCCCGGTTGCCGCGCGGTTTTGCGATACGCCAGGAAATAATCCTCAATCGGCATCTGCCGCTCCGCCGCGCCTTTCCGCAGGGTCAGCGTCGCCCCCAGGGCGATGAGCGCGGGCATCGAATCGCCGATGGGCGAGCCATTGCCGATATTGCCGCCCAAAGTACCGCTATTGCGGATTTGGGTGGAGCCGATGCGCTCGAACAGCCGGGTTAGGTCCGGGTGCAGGGCCGAGAGATGGGGCAAGGCCTCGTCGAAAGTTACGCCCGCGCCAAAGGTGACGGCCGTATCCGTCGCCTCAATCTGCTTCAGCTCGGCAACGGCCCCAACGGAAATAAGATGCGGCAGAACCCGATGCTGTTTGGTCACCCAAAGGCCGATATCTGTAGCGCCAGCCAAGAGCTCGGCTTCGGGGAAGGTCTCGACCAGATCGGCCAAACCATCCAGCGTCACCGGCGCGTCGAAGCGGCGGCCATCGGGCGTGGTGACGGTTAAATCGCCCTGGGGCTGAATGGTTTTCAGCAGGGCGATGGGCGGCTGATGGTCGGGGCGGGGCAGCGCAAACATGGTTTCCGCCGCCGCGATGATTGGGCGATAGCCAGTGCAGCGGCAGAGGTTTCCCGCCAAGGTCGCATCGATCACCGGGCGGCTGGGGGCCGTTTCGCGCTGGTGATATAGAGCATAGAGGCTCATGACGAACCCGGGGGTGCAGAAGCCGCATTGGCTGGCGTGTTCCTGCACCATTGCTTCCTGCACCGGGTGCAGGTTGGTCTCGCTGTCCGACAGGTCTTCGACGGTCACCAACTCCTTACCGTCGAGCATGGGTAGGAATTGGATGCAGGCGTTGACGGCTTTATAGGCCAGGGTTTCGCCGGTCAGCGTACCCACGACAACGGTACACGCGCCGCAATCCCCCTCCGCACAGCCTTCCTTCGTACCGGGGCGCCGGGCGGTGCCGCGCAGCCAGTCCAACACGGTTAGCGTCGGATCGGTGATCACGACCGATTGAAGCTGACCCCCCATCACGAAGCGAACCGTTTGTTCCATCACACCCCTGTTTGCAAGTGGTTCGTTTAAGTTCCGCCGATTTGACCGGTTGGTCAACCGCCGTCTCTTACCCGCCGCCGTGCAGCCCGCCATCGGTGCCGCGCGTCGCCCAATGGGCCAGGCGGCGTTCGGCCAGGGCGGCGACCGCATACATCAGCACCCCCAGCACGGCGATCACCACCAATCCGGCGAAGAGTAACGGCGTGCGGAAGGAGGAGGAGGCGATCAGCATCAAATGCCCGATCCCGTGGTTAGAGGCGACCGTCTCCGAAATCACCGACCCGACGAAGGCCAGCGAAATCGCCACCTTCAGCGAGGCGAAGAAATAGGGCATGGCGCGCGGTAGCCCGACCTTCCACAGAATGTCCCGCCGCCGCGCCCCGAGGGAGCGCAGCACATCCTGCAATTCCGGCTCTAGGGTCGCGATCCCCGCCGCAACATTCACCGCAATGGGGAAGAAGGAGATGAGGAAGGCAGTGATCACCGCCGGGACAGTGCCGATGCCGAACCACATGACGAGGATCGGCACCAGCGCCACCTTGGGGATCGCATTGAACCCGATGAGGAGCGGTCCCAAGGCACGATAGAGCAAGGGCGCTGCCCCGATGGCGACCCCGAGCGCAAGACCGAAGACGATGGCCAGCCCGAAGCCGATCAGCGTCGTCAGTAGGGTTTGCCCGGCATTCAACCAAATGGCGTCTTGATACTGGATCAGCGCCTTCAGCGTTGCGGTCGGCGTCGCCAAAATGGCCTGGGGAATATCAAAGAGCAGACAGACCAATTCCCAGACGACGACCAGGCCGATGGCCGACAGCCAGGGCAGGGCGGCGCGGATATATTTGCGTTGGCGGGCGGTCATGCGGCCCCTCCGCTGAGTGGCACCTGTCGGGCCACGTCGATCTTCGCTCGCACGTCATGCAGTAGCGCGTTGAAATCCGGCGCAAACCTTAGATCAAGCGCGCGCGGACGCGGGAAACTGACGGGGCATTCCGCCGAAATCCGGCCGGGACGGTGCGAGATAACGATGATTCGGTCGGCCAGCATCGCGGCTTCCTGAAGATCATGGGTAACGAGCAGGGTGGTAAACCGCCGCTCCAGCCACAGGGCCTGCAAAGCCTCCCACAGTTCTTCGCGGGTAAAGGTATCGAGCGCGCCAAAAGGCTCATCGAGCATCAGCAGTGCCGGTTCGTGGATCAGCGCCCGGCACAGCGAGACACGCTGCTGCATGCCGCCCGAAAGCTGCCAGGGGTAATGATCCTCGAAGCCGGTCAAGCCGACCGTGCCCAGCAGTTTGCGCGCCTTATTCTCGTAGGTCCGCCGGTCGGCCCGGAAGCGGCGCCGGTGCGGATCCACGACTTCTAGCGGCAGCAAAACATTCTCCAACGCGGTGCGCCAGGGCAGCAAGGTCGGGTTCTGGAAGGCCATGCCGACGATTTTTAGCGGCCCCGTAACCGTCTGCCCAGACACGGTAACGCTGCCACCCGTCGGCGGGCGCAAGCCGGAGATAAGTTTCAACAGGGTCGATTTCCCGCAGCCGGACGGGCCGACCACCGCGAGAAACTCCCCCTGTTTTAGCGTTAAATCAATGTCTTGGAGGGCGAGCACGCCGCCCTCCTCGCCATAGGTTAAACTCGCCTTATCGATGCGGATGAAATCGCTGCTCATAGTTTCCGGTCGGCGGCGGGGGGCAGGAAACCGGCGTCGAAAACCTGCTCCGGCGCAGGTGGCGTTTTCAGCCCGGCGGCCAGCGAGACTTGCGCGATGGCGCGCTTCATCCGCTCCATATCCACCCCGCCAATGCCGTCACGCTTCACGTTCGGCGTTACGATATTATTGGCAATCGCAAGAGCCAACCGTTCAGCTTCCAAACCTTCGTCGATCAGCGGGTCTTTCTTTTTGGTCGCCGTAATGCCCGCTTTCGGGTCGGCGATCATCTCTTTAAGGCCCTTGATGGTGGCGCGGATGAAGCCTTTCACCGCCTCCGGCTTTTCGGCGATGATCTTCGGCGAGGCAATCAGCCCATTGCCGTAGAAATCCATGCCAAAGTCGGAATAGCGCATGGCGACGATATCATCGACCTTCACGCCCTGGGCCTTGAGGTCCAGCACCGACGAGAAATAATGGCCGGAGATGAAATCCACTTCCTTGCGCACCAGCATGGCTTCGCGCAGGGACGGGTCCATATTCTTGCGCGGCACGGCGGCATTATCGATGCCGACTTTCTGCGCAAAGGCCGGGAAGAGCTTGTAGGAGGCATCGAAGACCGGCGCCCCGAGCGTCTTGCCGACCAAATCCTGCGGCTTGGTAATCCCGCTGCTTTTCAGCGCGTAAACGCCGAAGGGCGGGAAGTCGTAGACCATCATGACCGCCTTGATCGCCTTATCGGCATTGGCGGCATTATATTCGATCAAGGCGTTAACGTCGGCAAAGCCCAGTTCGTAAGCGTTGGAGGCAACCCGGTTGACCGCCCCGGCAGAGCCTTGGCCGGAATCGATGGTCACCTCCAGCCCTTCGGCCTTGTAGTACCCCTTGTCGAGCGCGATCAGGAAAAAGCTGGTCGGGCCTTGGTATTTCCAATCGAGCGTAACCTTTACCGCCGTTTGGGCGAAGGCCGGGGCCGATAGCGCCGATCCTAGCAAAGCCGCGACCGTCAGAAGTTTTACGAACCCACGCCGTCCCTGTGCCATGCCTGCGTCTCCTGGTTGTTCGGGGCCATTCCTGCTCGTGACCCCTCACTTCATCATGGCAAAACCCGTTCCACCAGGGGGAAAACGGCGCGGCAAGGGCAGAACCTGCTGTTTCTAACAGCAGCCTGCCCGCCACCGCGCCAAATTTTGACCGTTTGGTCAAAACTTAGGCAGGGTGGGTGGCCATCCAATGGCGCGCAATATCCACCCGCCGCGTCACCCAAACGCCGCTATGCCGGGCGATATGGTCGAGGAACCGCCGCAGCCCGATAACGCGCCCGGGCCGCCCGACCAGACGGCAGTGCAGACCGATCGACATCATCTTCGGCGCACTCGCGCCCTCGGCATAGAGTGCGTCGAACGCATCGCGCAGATAGGCGAAAAACTGGTCGCTGGTATGGAAGCCCTGGGCGGTTGCGAACCGCATATCGTTGGCGTCGAGCGTATAGGGGATGATCAACTGCGGTTTGCCGAATTGCCGGTCCCAGTACGGGAGATCATCGGCATAACTATCTGAGTTATAAAGAAACCCACCTTCTTCAGCGACAAGGCGCCAGGTATTGGGGCTACAGCGCCCGAGATACCAACCTAGGGGCCGTTCGCCGGTCAGGCGGCGGATGGCGTCGATGGAGCGCAGCATATCGGCGCGCTCGACCTCTGCTGGAATATGCTGATAGTCGATCCAGCGATAGCCGTGGCTCGCGACCTCATGCCCCATTCGTACAAATTCCTCGGCCAGGGCCGGATAGCGTTCCAGCGCCATGCCGACCGCATAGACCGTCAGCGGCATATTGAACTCTTGGAACAGCCGTAGCAGTCGCCACACCCCGGCGCGGCTGCCGTATTCATAGATGCTTTCCATATTCATATGACGGGCGTCGGGGATCGGTTGGGCGCCGATGATTTCCGACAAAAAGGCTTCCGACGCTTTATCGCCGTGCAACACGCAATTCTCGCCGCCTTCCTCGTAATTCAGCACGAAGCTGACGGCGATTTTGGCGCCGTTCGGCCATTGGGCGTGCGGCGGCTCGGCGCCGTAGCCGATCATATCGCGCGGGTAGGGGGCGGCTTCAAAGCTCATGGCAACGATCCTGCATAGTTGGCGGTGCTGACGCTGAAACCGTGCGACGCAATTGTCGCGCCGGAATTTCCGTGTCAGCGTGATAGGCGCAACAGACGGTATCGGGTGGGCGGAACGAATGACAAGGGGCGGGCTTGCCGCAAAGGTCCAGGAGACGCGGCTATGGTCGCGGCTGATGGCGCTTGCGGCCATCGGCGGCACGGCGAAAGGCGGCGTCTGCCGTTTGGCGCTGACGGCGGAGGATGGGGCGGCCCGCGTGCGGCTGGCCAATTGGGCGACCGCGCGCGGCTTTACCGTTTCGGAAGATGCCATCGGGAATATCTATGTTCGACGGAAGGGGACGGACCCGACCCTTCCCCCGGTGATGACCGGCAGTCACCTCGATACTCAGCCAACCGGCGGTAAGTTCGATGGTGTGTATGGTGTACTTGCCGGGTTCGAAGTCTTGGAAGCGCTGGAGGACGCCGGGGTGCAAACCCGCCGGGCCATCGAAGTCGTGGGCTGGATGAACGAGGAAGGGGCGCGCTTCCAGCCCGGCTGCATGGGGTCTGGCGTTTTTGCTGGGGCGATGCCGCTGGAGGCGATGCGGGCCGTTGCCGATAAAACGGGCGCAACCGTTGGCGCCAGTATCGATGCGCTGCCGACGGTTGGCGTGTCCCGCGACTTCGGCTTTCCCGTCCATGCCTATGTCGAAGCGCATATCGAACAGGGGCCGCGCTTGGAGGCGGCGGGCGATACCATCGGTATCGTCACCGGCATTCAGGGCGCGCGCTGGTTCGCGGTCGAGATTACCGGCTCGGAAGCCCATGCAGGCACGACGCCGCGCGCCCAGCGGAAAGACGCGCTGATGGCGGCACTCGACGGGATCCAGGCCCTGCGCGCCGTGATGACCGACCCCGACGATCAGGTGCGCTTTACGGTCGGGCGAATGGAGGTTGGCCCCGGGTCACCGAATACGGTGCCGGGCCGGGTGTTTTTCACCATCGATTTTCGCCACCCGGACGCCGCGACCGTGCAGCGCTTGGGCGATTTGGTGGCACCAACCCTGCGCGCTGCCGCTGGTCCATGCGGGATTGCGATCACCGAAACCTTCACCGGCCCGCCGGTTGCCTTCGATCCCTTAGTAATTGAGGCGGTTACCGACGCGACCAAAGCGCTCGGCTACAAGCATCACGCCTTACCGTCCGGCGCCAATCACGACGCGAAATTCCTCGCCCGCGTTTGCCCGACCGGCATGATCTTCATTCCCTGCCTCGGTGGCGTCAGCCATAACGAGGCCGAATCGGCGACGCCGGAAGATTGCACCGCAGGCGCGCGCGTGCTCGCCGAAACCCTGCTGGCCCTGGCCCAATAATTCCAACGACTGAGAGAAACATGAGCTTCAATCCTGCCGCCGTTCGCCCCGATCTCGTGCAGATTCTGACCGATCTGATCGCCCGCCCCAGCCCGTTCCCCTCCGGCGACTGTACGGCGATCAACGCCTATACCGCCGACCGGCTGAAGCGGGCGGGCTATCAGGTGGAAATCCTCGCCCGCTCGGCAGAGACGGAGGCCAAGGGCTACACCAATGTCGTCGCCAAGCTCGGCGGCGGCAGCGGCCCGCGCCTGGTGTTCAATGCCCACGCTGATACGGTCGCGGTGGGTGAGCGCAGCATGTGGCACACCGATCCCTTCACCGCTGTCGAGAAGGACGGGTTAATCTACGGCCTCGGCGCGGGGAACGGTAAGGGCAATATGGCAGTGCAAATCTGGCTGGCGGAAGAAATCGCCCGGCGCGGTGGGCCGACCCAGGGCGAGGTCGCCTTTACCTTCGTCTCCGACGAGGAAAACCTTGGCCCGGATGGCATGTTCTACCTGCGCGAAATTGGCGCGATTAAGCCGGATGTTCTGGTGTTGGGCGCCCAGACCGAAAACCAGCTTATCACCGCCGAACGCGGCGTGATGTGGGTGCGGATCGAAACCACCGGCAAGGCGGCCCATGCGGGCAATCCGGCGGCGGGCGATAATGCCATCATGCGGATGCTGCGCGTTCTCAGTCAGCTCGATGCGACGCTCGCGCCGCGCTTGGCCGCGCGCACCGATGGACCGATGCAATCGACCAACAATATCGGCATGATCCGGGGCGGCCATAACACCAATGTTGTCCCGAACTTCTGCTGGGTCGAACTCGACCGCCGCGTGCTGCCGACCGAAAAAGTGCCGGATGCTTATGCCGAAATGAAAGCCATCGTCGATGCGCTGCCGGAACCCGAAGGCACTGTCCGCATCGAGCTGTTGCGCGGCACCAACGGCTTCCGTGCCCCGGAAGGCGGCCAGGGGGTTGGCGCTTTCCAGCGTGCGATCCAGGGCGTTACCGGCAAGCCCGCGCAGTTCCTCAATGCGACCGGCGTCTCCGACGGGCGTTATTTTGCCGATGATGGCATCGAAATCATCAACTTTGGTCCCGGCGCGGGCGCCCAAGGCCATGCCGCCAATGAAAGCGTGCCGATCGATCAAATGCTAACCGCCGCCGAAATCCAACTGGCGATGGTTCAGGATTTGCTGGGCGTAAAATAAGAAAGCCAGGACGGAGAGACGGATGGCGCTGGAAGCCTATATGCTCGATTGGGCGCAAATGCTGGTGCGTTGGCTGCATTTGATTACGGGCATCGCTTGGATCGGCTCGTCCTTCTATTTCGTCTGGCTGGATAACCATCTGGAAGTGCCGCCGAAAGACCCGAACCCGCGCGTTTATGGGGAGATTTGGTCGGTTCACGGCGGCGGCTTCTACCATAACCGCAAGTTTTTGCAGGGGCCGGGCTGGATTCCCGAAAAGCTGCATTGGTTCAAATACGAAGCCTATTTTACCTGGATGAGCGGGATGGGCCTGCTGGCGCTGCTCTATTGGGCCGGGGCTTCGACCTTCATGGTCGATCCCGCCGTCCTGCCGCTCGAACCTTGGCAGGCGGTTGCCATCGGCTTCGGGGTTCTCGTGGGCGGTTGGCTGCTCTACGAAGGCCTTTGCCGAACGGAGTTGGTGAAAAGCGGGATGGATTTTGCCGTCATCGGCTTTGCGCTGTTGGCACTGATTACCTTCGGCTTAACCCAGGTTTTTGGCGGGCGGGCCGCCTTTATCCATATCGGCGCGATGATCGGCACCTGCATGGTGGGGAATGTCTTCTTCACGATCATCCCCGGTCAGAAAAAGATGGTGGCGGCGATTGCGGAGGGGCGGGAGCCGGACCCGATCTGGGGCCAGCGCGGTAAGCAGCGCTCCGTCCACAATAATTATCTAACGCTGCCCGTGCTGTTCATTATGATCAGCAACCATTACCCGATGACCTATTCGGGTAAATGGAACTGGGCGGTGTTGCTGGTCATCACGCTGGCAGCCATGCTGATCCGGCATTTCTTCAATCTGAAGCATAAGGGCGTGATCAAACCGGCCTTGCCGCTGGCGGGGGCCGCCTTATTCGCGCTATTGGCGGTCTTCCTCTATCCCCGTCCGCAAGCGGCCAGCGGCCCGGCGATTGTTATTCCGCCGGAGAAAGTGACCTTCGCCAATGTGCAGGATGTGATTAACAACCGCTGTGTGTCCTGCCACGCCGCCACCCCGTCGCGCGGGAATTTCGTGACGGCCCCGGCGGGGATCAAGCTGGAAGACCCTGCCGATATCAAGCGCTGGGCCGGGCGTATCCACGAGCAGGCGGTGGTGCGGCGGGCGATGCCGCAGGGGAATGTCACCGGAATCACCGAGGAAGAACGGGCCTTGTTGGGTGCCTGGTACGCGGCGGGGGCACCGGGGAAATAGGCGTTAGAGGAAAGGGCGCCCGGCGACGGCCTGCGCCAGCGTTACGACCGTCACCGCGACGCCGACGGCGGCCCCGGCATAGAGGGGCACCTGCCACCGGCGCACCCCAGCTCGCCAGAGCCCGAAGGCAAAAAGCGGCAGGGCTTGCATCAGATGCAAGCCGAAGAAATGGGCGACGCGCAAATCGCCGCCGTCGCGCGACCAGCCCAGAATTGGCAGTCCCCCGGCGTCGCTGGCGGCCCCGCCAACCCAATGGCCTGGCGCGCCGCCCATCCAAATGCCCGTGATCCCGCCCAATAGCCCGCCGAGCAGTAATCCGAGACCAGCCCCGTGGGCCAGAACGGCGGGGCCGTGCGGCGCGCGCAGGATCAGCACGCCAACCCAAGCGGTTGCCGCGACGAGAATGACCGCGCCGACGCCCATCGCCGTATAAAGGAACGCCGTAACGGGGGTTGAGAGATTATAGTGCGATCCCGTCCCCCGGGCGGCTTGCAGGGTAATATAGGCGGCCTCGAACAGCGCTGTTCCCAGGATCGCGGCGGCAATCCAGACCATGAGACGCCTCTGTCGCCACTCTGGCGCCAGAAAGCGCAGCAGCAGCGCGACGGTTAGCAGGTGAACCGCCAGCGAGATTTGGAACTTCATCGGTTTGATCCAGACCGAAATTCCGTTGAACAGCCGCGTATCGAGCGCGAAAGCGAGGGCCGAGGGGATCACGCACAGTAGGAAAAACACGCCCCCGGCCGTTAGCAGGGCGTTGTGGCGGGCAAAGAGGGCAATCATGCCGAGGCCTCCTGAAATGCGGCGCGGTGGGACGTGCGGATCATCAGCCACAGCAGAAACCCGGCGGGGCCGAAGAGGAAGGCGAGCGGTAGAACTGGGATCAGCAGAGCGCGCGGCAGGCGGCGGCTTTCGGCATCGCGGGCGATCCAAGCGCCGAGAAAGAGGTCATAGGCGAGATAATGTACCCAGCCCGCCAGCAGCAGCCCATCGGACTGAAACAGCGCGCGGACGGACGCGAGCCGGTCAAAGCCGCCCGTCGCCTGCCCCCAAGAGACGGCGATCAGCGCCGTATAGAGCAGCGACAGGGTGAGCGGAATTGCAAGGCCCGGCCCCCAATCGCGCAGCCGGGGCCAGCGGAATAGGATGGCGAGGGCTAACAGCAGCCAACCGCAAAGCGCGAGCGTGCTCGCGGCGCTAAACAGCGTTTCAAAGGGCATGATGATCTCGGAGGGGTTTATCTTGTCGATGACAAGATTGATCTGTTTACCGATCTTGTCAATGGCAAGATGGATAGGCTAAGAAATTCTGATGACAGGAGAGACCGACCGACCGTCCCCGCCGCCGCGCTATCACCATGGCGATCTGCGGGGGGCCTTGATTGCCGCAGGGCGCGCACTTTTGGAAGAAGGTGGCGTTGGCGCGCTTAGCCTTAGGGAAGCGGCGCGTCGGGCGGGCGTATCCCACGCCGCGCCGCGCCATCATTTCCCCAGCCTGCAACATTTCTTGGGCGATTGCGCCGCCGATGGCTTTGACGAGTTTACTGGCGCGCTGATCGCGGCGACGGAGGGGCAGCCGACCGCTGTTGAGTGCTTAGCGGCGATGGGGCGGGCTTATGTGATTTTTGCCGAAACCCACCGCGCCATGTTCCGGCTGATGTTCAACCGCGACAGTGTGGGGGAGCGCAGCGAAACCCTGCAAACCGCCGGGCGCCGGGCGTATCAGACCTTGGTGACGGCGGTGCAGGCGCTCGATCCGGCGATGCCTCCCGCGACCCTCGATTATCGCGTTTCCGCGATTTGGTCGATTGTCCACGGCTTTGCGCACCTTAGCCTGGAACAGAAAATCTGCGCCAACCCGATGGCGAAACCCTCCGCCGATATGGCGGCGCAGGCGGTGCGGGATTTTCTGGCCGGGATCATGCCGCAGCATGGTTAAGAGAGCGCGCGGACGGAGGGCAGGCCCCCCGTCCGATGTCGTTCCGGTTAGGCCGTTTTCGGATCGAGTTTTACCGACCACAGGGTCGTATCGGTCAGGTCTTTCAGCGAAACGGTCATGACCTGCGTCGGGCCGTCGATGGCGACGTGGCCGAAGAACTGATAGCCCATCGACGGCGGCAGATTGACCCCCATTTCCTTGGTCGGGGCCTTCTGGAACAGCACCTGCGGCCCAAAGGTATTATCGAGATCGTTCGGTCCAAACGTACCGGCATGCAGTGGGCCGGAGACGAATTCGTAAAAAGCGTCAAAGTCCTGAAACTGCGCCTTCGCCGGATCATAATAATGGGCCGCCGTGTAATGCACATCGGCGGTCAGCCAGACGGTATTGGTAACCCCGGCGCGCTTAATGAAGCTGAGGAGATTGGCGATTTCAAGCTCGCGCCCCAAGGCCGGGCCATCGCCATTGGCAACCGCTTCCGACCCCCAGTTTTTATCGAAGTCGTAAGCGACCATCAGCCCGATGGGCATATCGGCGGCAATGACCTTCCAGGTCGCTTTCGACGCGGCAAGTTCCCGCTTTAACCAAGCGAGCTGCACCGGGCCGAGGAAATGGGCGTCGGGGCCATACTCGGTCTGCTTATTCTCGCCATTCGCACTGCGATAGCTGCGCATGTCGAGCACGAAAACGTCCAGCAGCGGCCCGTAAGCGATCTTGCGGTACACCCGGCCCGGCTCGGTTTCGAAAAAACGCATCGGCTGATATTCATGGAAGGCGCGCGACGCGCGGGCCACCATGCCCAGCATATTGGTATCTTTATACTTTTTGCGCTGATGTTCGGGCCGGGTCAGCGGTTCGGTCGGCCACCAATTATTGGTGACCTCGTGATCATCCCACTGAACGATGAAAGGCACCTCTTTAGCGAGGGCCAGCAGGTTTTTATCGAGCAGATTATACTTATACTGCCCACGAAACTCGGCCAGGGTTTCCGCCGGTTTGGATTTTTCCTCCGTCACGATGTTTTTCCACAGCGTGCCGTCCTTCAATTTTACTTCGGCAGCCAAAGGGCCATCGGCATAAATGGTATCCCCCGAATGCAGAAAAAAGTCTGGGCGGTTTTTGAGGATCGAGCTGTAGATCGTCATGCCGCCGCGCGCTTCATCGATCCCCCAACCCTGGCCAACGGTATCGCCGGACCAGCAGAAGGAGACCGAACGGGCGCTGGTCGGGGCCGTGCGGAACCGCCCGATAATCGCGTCCGAGACGAGTTGCGGGTCGGTATGGCTCTGGAAAGCCAGACGGTAGAAGATATCCTGGTCGGACGGCAGGCCATCGATGAACGCCTTGGCGGTAAAATCGCTCTCCGGCAGCGCATCGACGAAGACGCCGTTGATGACATTCTTAAAGCTATCGGTCGTTGCGAACTCAATCTTCATGCGGCTCGCCCGGTCGGCACGCGACCAAACGACAGCGCCACCCTGGTCGATATCGCCCGATTGCACCCCGTGGGTGATCAACGGACGGTCGGCGGCGCGGCTGAGGGCGGGCATGAAAATGCCGCTCCCCAGGCCCGAAGCCGTGGCCATCAGGCCCTTCATAACAGTGCGGCGCGTTAACGACATGGCGGTTCTCCGAAGCGTCGGTGACTATAAAGAGGGGCGGGCCTTACCCGCCTCGGCTCTGTCGGCAGAGATAACCTCGTCAAATCACGTGAACGATGCGTCGCCGTTGGATGACGCAGTGATGATAGCTTCGTTAACAGGGGGGCGCCTGACGTGAATTCCTGATAGTTTTACGAGGATGCGGAAGACATAGGCTTTCTTGCTTCTGAGGGATTCATCAGGCGCGTTAACTGCCCCGGTAGGTACTATACCCGAACGGCGAAATCAGCAGCGGCACGTGATAATGCCCCGTCGCCTCGGCAATCCCAAAGCGGATCGGCACGATGTCGAGGAACTTCGGCTCCGGCAGGACCGTCCCCAGCCGGTCAAAATAAGCGCCGACGTGAAAGCGCAGCTCGAAAACCCCGGTCGGGATGGTCTCACCCGACAGCAGGGGCGCGTCGGTGCGGCCATCGCTATTGGTCACGGTTTCCAGCAATCGCACCCCTGCCGCATCGAAAAGGTCAATCCGCACGCCCGCCGCCGGTTTGCCGTGGGTCGTGTCGAGAATATGGGTCGAAAGCCGGGCCATCAGTCCCCCAAAAGCGTTGCAAGGCGGAGTTTTGCGATTTTGGCGACTTCCGCCAGCGCGGTGGTAAATTCCTGATCGCGGCTATTCATGATGCGCTTCTCGAAGGCTTTCAGAATGCTGGCCTTGGTATTCTCGCGCACGGCGATGATGAAGGGGAAGCCGAAGCGTTCCGTATAGGCCGTATTGAAGGCGGTGAAGCGCTGAAATTCGGCTTCCGTCAGCATGTCCAGCCCGGCGCTGGCCTGTTCGGCGGTGGAGGCTTCGGTCAGCCGTCCGGCCTGGGCCAGCTTGCCCGCAAGGTCGGGATGCGCGCGCAGTAGGGCAAGTTTTTGCGCCGCCGTCGCCGCATCGACGGCGGCGACCATCGCGGCGTGCAGGGCGGCGCGGTCGGCAAACGGGCGCTGGTCGGCAACCGCTTCGGCCACCCACGGCGAATGTTCAAAAACGCCCCCGACCGCCGCAATAAAATCGGCGGTGGGGGCGGAGTTCAGGTCGGTAAGCGAGATCATGGTTCTAGCTTGCCGACCTGGGGGAGAAATCTCAAGCGGCGTCCCAGTTGAACGCGGCGACGGTGTGCCGCTTGCCCATCAAAAACGCATCGGCCACTAGATGCAGCGGGGCGCCATCAACCTCCGACCGGTTTTCGTCCAGCAGGGTTTTGAAGCGGGCGTAGATTTCGGGATATTCGGTGTCGCTCTCGTCGATCACCAATTGCCCGCCGAGCCATAGTTTGGTGCCGCCGTGGGTGAGGGTGAGCGCTAGGCCGCTGTCGGTTACAACGTCAATCGTCCAGGTCTGCTCCCCCCGTTGCAGCCAATCGACTGCAACCGTCGCGTCGGCCTTCGGCGAGCGAGCATCGGCCAGGGTCAGCCGGGCGGCAATCGGCGTATCGCGGTTGGCGGGGAAGTCAAGATCGGCGGCCGCCACCGTCAGCCGGTTCGGGAAAATCTCGGTCAGGATCGAAAAGGCGTTAATCGTCGGATCGAAAACGCCAAAACCGCCGGGGTGCCACACCCACTCCTGGCCGGGGTGCCAGCGGTTCACGTCTTCTTTCCAGGTGATGGTTAGGCGGGCGAGCGTCTCGTTAGCTAGTAGCTGCTGCGCTTTGGCCACGCCGCGATTAAAGCGCGAGTGCCACGTGGCGAACAGCACGCGCCCCGCCGCCTGCGCCGCCGGTTCCAGCGTTAGAAATTCGCTGACCGACGGGGTGGGCGGCTTTTCCATTAGCACATGCTTACCGGCGGCCAGCGCCTTACGGACCAAATCGGCCCGGCCCTGCGGCGGGGTGCAGAGCGCTAAGGCCTCAAACTCTGGCCCATTGTTTAATAAATCGTCCAGATTGGCGTACTGCGGTAGCCCCTGATACGCCACCGGCGCGCGGCTGGCGAGCGCCACCAGCTCGAACGCTGGATTTGCAGCAATCGCGGGCAGATGCTGCGCCTTGGCGATCACACCAACCCCCATCAGGGCCAAACGATAGGCGGCCATCGTGCTCATCCTCTCTTGGCAGGGGCGCTGCCCCTGATCCTAGGCTAACCTCAATGCGAATCGCGCCCGATCCCCGACCCGCGACAGCCGCGCAGGAAGTCGAAATCAACCCCTTCGTCGGCTTGCGTAACGTGCTCGACGTAAAGCTGCGCGTACCCGCCTTCCGGCTTCGGTATTGGGGAGACCCAGGCAGCCTTGCGTTGCGCCAGTTCGGCGTCGGAGACATCGAGATGCAGGCGGCGGCCCGGCACATCAAGCTCAATCATATCGCCGTTCTGCACCAGGGCGAGCGGGCCGCCGTCCGCCGCTTCCGGCGCGACGTGCAGGACGACGGTGCCATAGGCCGTGCCGGACATCCGCGCATCGGAAATGCGCACCATATCGGTGATGCCCTTCTTCAGCACTTTGGCGGGCAAGCCCATATTGCCCACCTCCGCCATTCCGGGATAGCCCTTCGGTCCGCAGTATTTAAGGACCATGACGCAGCTTTCGTCGATATCCAGCGCCGGATCGTTCACGCGGGCGTGATAATCCTCGATGCTTTCGAACACCACGGCGCGGCCCCGGTGCTGCAAGAGATGCGGCGAGGCGGCGGAGGGTTTCAGCACGGCGCCCTTCGGGGCCAGATTGCCGCGCAGCACGGCGATCCCGCCGGAGGCAGTGAGCGCCTTTTCCTTCGGTAAGATCACGTCCGAATTATAATTCGGCGCGTTCTTGACGTTTTCCCACATGCCGGTGCCGGTCGCGGTCAGCGCGTCCCTATGCAGCAGGCCCATCTCGCCAACGGCACGGATCACGGCGGGCAGGCCGCCGGCATCGTAAAATTCCTCCATCAGGAATTCGCCGGAGGGTTGTAGGTTCACAATCGTCGGCACGTCGCGCCCGAACTGGTCCCAATCCTCCAGCGTCAGCGGCACACCGATCCGGCCCGCCAGCGCCAGGATATGCAGCACGGCATTGGTCGAACCGCCGATGGCGCCATTGACGCGAATGGCGTTCTCAAACGCCTCACGGGTCAGAATATCGGACGGTTTCAGATCGTCCTTCACCATATCGACAATCCGGCGGCCCGAAAGCTGCGCCAATACC
This sequence comes from Elstera cyanobacteriorum, assembly GCF_002251735.1. Lineage (NCBI taxonomy): Bacteria > Pseudomonadati > Pseudomonadota > Alphaproteobacteria > Rhodospirillales > Rhodospirillaceae > Elstera > Elstera cyanobacteriorum. The sequence goes on from NZ_NOXS01000029.1 coordinate 71,474, forward strand.
TGACGGCGAGCGTCCACCGCTGGAATGGCGGCATTGCCGGGCAGGGTCATGCCGAGGGCTTCGGCCATCGACGCCATCGTCGAGGCGGTGCCCATGGTCATGCAACTCCCCGCCGACCGCGCCATGCCCTGTTCGGCATCCATGAAATCTTCCAGCGTCATTTCGCCGGATTTGACCATTTCGGAGAATTGCCAGATGGCCGTGCCCGATCCCACGCTCTTGCCGCGCCATTTGCCGTTCAGCATCGGCCCGCCCGACACGACGAGGGTGGGGATATTGACGCTGGCCGCGCCCATCATTAGTGACGGGGTGGTCTTGTCGCAGCCGACCAGCAGCACCACGCCGTCGATGGGATTATTGCGGATTGCTTCTTCGGCATCCATCGCCGCGAGGTTGCGGAACATCATCGCCGTCGGGCGCAGGGTGCTTTCGCCGCAGGAGAAGACGGGGAATTCCACCGGGAAGCCGCCCGCTTCATACACGCCGCGCTTCACCCGTTCGGCAATGTCGCGCAGGTGGGCGTTGCAAGGGGTGAGTTCCGACCAGGTGTTGCAAATGCCGATGATCGGCCGACCGTCGAACGTATCCGGCGGCAGCCCCTGATTCTTCATCCAGGAGCGGTGCATGATCGCATTCTTGCCGGTGCCGCCGAACCATTCTTGGCTGCGGAGCGAACGGGGCCAGGGCGCTTTGGTGAAAGCCATGATCGTCCTCTCCCTTACAGCGCCTGAACGGCGGACGGGCCAGCGGGCACCGTCGCCAGCGGGTTGCGCAGCGGCAGGCCGAAATCGGCGACCGCGACTTCGAACACATCGCCATCCTGCGTTGTTACCCCATCGGCGAACGACAGGGTGGCCGTGCCAAAGAGATGAACGTGAACATCGCCCGGCTGGCGGAATAGCGCATATTTGAAGTGGTGATGTTCAAGGTTGGCGATGGTGTGGGACATATTATCCTCACCGGACAGGAACGGCTTTTCCCACAGAACGGCGCCATTCCGCAGAATGCGCGAGGTGCCGCGCACATCGGCGGGCAGCGCGCCGATGCGCAGTTCCGGGCCGATGGCGGCGGGGCGCAGCTTGGAATGGGCGAGGTAGAGGTAGTTAACCCGCTCCGTCACATGGTCCGAAAACTCATTGCCCAGGGCAAAGCCTAGTCGCAGCGGCGTGCCGTCGGCGGCAATGATATAGACCCCGGCGATTTCCGGTTCCTCGCCGCCATCGAGCGCGAAGTCGGGCGAGGGCAGGGGCGCGCCGGGGGCGATCAGCGCCGCGCCAGTACCTTTATAGAACCATTCCGGCTGCACGCCCGTTTTCCCAGCGGCGGGCTTGCCGCCGTCGAGGCCCATCTTAAACATCTTCATCGAGTCGGTCAGGACTTCCTCGTCCCCCAGCTTCTTGTGCATCGCGTCGCGCGCGGCGGCAGAGCCAAGGTGGGTCAGACCGGTGCCGGTGATGTGCAAATGGGCGGGGTCGGCGTGATCGATGGGGGACAGTAGCCGCCCGTCCGCCGCCAGGGTTTCGAGATCGACCGCCTCGCCCAACCCCTGAAGGTCCACCTGTTGCGCCAGCCCATGCCCTTGGGAATGGGCGAGCAGCGCCAGATCGTAAATCCGGGTTACGCCTTTGACGACTCGGGCGTCGGCCCCGAGAGTGCGGGCAAGGACGATCCGGCTGCCGGACGGATCGAGAGCTTGAGAGAGCAGCATGGGACTTTCCTTTCACCGGGCAAACCCCGGGCGTTCCCCGGCGGAAGACGCCGGGGTTGAGCGCTGGAGGGGGGCTTAGGCTTTGTTCTTATTGTAAACGTCGATATAGACGGCGAGCGCCAGCACGAGGCCTTTGATGACCTGCTGATAATCAATCCCGATCCCCAGGATCGACATGCCGTTGTTCATTACGCCCATGATAAAGGCGCCGATCACCGCGCCCATCACCTTGCCGACCCCGCCGGAGGCGGAGGCCCCGCCGATGAAGCAGGCGGCAATAACGTCGAGTTCGAACGACAGGCCCGCTTTCGGCGTCGCGGTGTTGAGGCGCGCCGCGAAGATCAAACCAGCCAGCGCGGCGAGCACACCCATATTGACAAAGGTCAGGAAGACCAGGCGGTCGGTCTTGATGCCCGACAGTTTCGCCGCTTTTTCGTTCCCGCCGACGGCATAGACGCGGCGGCCGATGGTCGTGCGCGCTGTGACGAACTCATACGCCAAGATCAGGGCGAACATGATGATCAGCACATTCGGCAGGCCCTTATAGGAAGCCATGAGATAGCTGAAGTAGCTCAAGCCCGCCGTTAGCGCGATGGCTTTGGCCCAGAAGAAAGGCGCCGGTTCCTGGCCGATATCGCTTCCCTGGGCCGCGAGGCGCTTGCGGGCATCGCGGTAGAGGATCAGCAAGGCAACGATGACACCAATGGCGAGCGAGGTGACTTTCAGCCCCGGCCCCTCGGTCAGTTCCGGGATGAAGCCCGACGAGAGGCGCTGGAATTCGACCGGGAAAGGACCGATGGATTGGCCCTGGAGCAGCGCGAGCGTTAAGCCGCGAAACACCAGCATCCCCGCCAAGGTTACGATGAAGGAGGGAATTTTGAGATAGGCAACCCAATAGCCCTGGATCGCCCCAATCAAGCCGCCGACGATCAGGCAAATCAGAACCGCCGGGATGAAATGCATCTCATACTGCACCATCAGGACAGCGGCGAGCGCCCCGACAATGGCAACGGTAGAGCCGACCGAAAGGTCGATGTGCCCCGCGACAATGATCAGCAACATCCCCAGCGCCATAATGACGATGTAGCTGTTTTGCAGGATCAGGTTGGTCACATTCAGCGGGCGCAGCAGCGTGCCGTCGGTCGTGATCTGGAAGAAGACCATAATGACGACCAGCGACAGCAGCAGGCCATAATCGCGCATATGGCGCTTGATAAAGCTCTGCGCGCTATTGTCTTTCAATGCCATCGTCATTTAGGCCTCCCCATTCCGCATAATGGCGCGCATGATTTTTTCCTGCGTCGCCTCGGCTGCCGGGAATTCCCCGACGAACCGCCCTTCGTTCATGACATAGATCCGGTCGCACGTGCCCAAGAGTTCCGGCATTTCCGACGAAATAACGATCACGCCGCGGCCTTCGTCGGCCAATTGGTTAATGATCGTGTAGATTTCATATTTCGCGCCCACATCGACGCCGCGCGTCGGCTCGTCGAGGATCAGCAGGTGCGGGTCGGTGAACAGCCATTTGCTCAGCACGACCTTCTGCTGATTACCGCCAGAGAGGTTCATCACCTTCTGCATCACGTCGGAGCAGCGGATGGACAGGCGCTTGCGATAACCTTCCGCCACTTCGGCCTCGTGCGCATCGCGGATCACTAGGTTTTTGGCGATCTTCGGCAGATTAGCGAGGCTGATGTTCTGGGTAATCGGATCGGGCAGCACCAGACCAAGATGCTTACGGTCCTCGGTGACATAAGCGATCCCGGCTTTGATGGCTTTTTCGATGGTCGAAACATCGATCACTTGGCCGTTTAGCCGCGCCTCGCCGCTGATCTTTTGTCCGTAGGACCGCCCGAATAAGCTCATCGCCAGTTCGGTGCGTCCGGCGCCCATCAACCCGGCGATCCCCACCACTTCGCCGCGACGGACGGAGAGATTGACCCCTCGGATCATCTCGCGCTCCGCATGGATCGGGTGAAACGCGCGCCAATCCTTGAGTTCGAACAGAGTCTCGCCGATCTGCGGCGTGCGCTTTGGGTAGCGGTCGGCCATTTCGCGTCCGACCATGCCCTTGATGATCCGGTCTTCGTTCACCGGCCCGCCGTCGAAATCCAGCGTTTCCACCGTATAGCCATCCCGCAGAATGGTGATGCGGTCGGAGACTTTGGCGATTTCGTTGAGCTTATGGGAAATGAGGATCGAGGCGATTCCCTGGCGTTTGAACTCCACCAGCAGCTTCAGCAGGTTCTCGCTGTCGCTTTCGTTGAGGCTGGCCGTCGGCTCGTCGAGGATCAGCAGCTTGACCTTTTTCGACAAGGCTTTCGCGATTTCGACCAACTGCTGTTTACCCACCCCGAGATGGGTGATCAGCGTATCGGGCGATTCGTTCAGCCCCACGGTCTTCAACAGCTCGCGGGTCCGGTTTTTCGCTAAGGTCCAGTCGATCACGCCCCAACGGGCCGTTTCATTGCCAAGGAAAATATTCTCGGCAATCGACAGCAGCGGGACCAGCGCCAGTTCTTGATGAATGATGATAATGCCGCGTTCTTCGCTATCGGCAATGTCTTTAAAGTGCTGCGGTTGGCCTTCGTAAACAATCTCGCCTTCGAAACTGCCATGCGGATAAACCCCGCTGAGCACTTTCATCAGCGTCGATTTACCGGCGCCATTTTCGCCGCAGATCGCATGAATTTCCCCCGGTTGAACGGACAGGGTCACGTTCTTCAGGGCTTTGACGCCGGGGAAGCTTTTGCTGATCCCCCGCATTTCCAAGAGTGCGCTCATCCCTAAACCCTCAGGTCTTCCGGCCCCACCCCAGGGCGGGGCCGGAAGGTCAATTCTTACTGAATTTGTTCTTTTTTGTAATAGCCGCTGCCGATCAGCACCGATTCCCAATTGCTGGCATCGACCGAAACCGGCTTCAACAGGTAGGACGGAACCACTTTCACGCCATTGTTATAGGTGGTGGTATCGTTGATTTCCGGCTTGCCGCCCGACAGGACCGCATCAACCATCCCGACGGTGACCTTCGCCAGCTCGCGGGTATCCTTGAAGATCGTCGAGGTCTGTTCGCCCTTCAGGATCGACTTCATCGACGGGATTTCGGCATCCTGACCGGTCACGACCGGCATTTTCTGTTCCTTGGTGCCATAGCCGACGCCCTTCAGCGACGAGATGATCCCGATCGACAGACCGTCATAGGGTGACAGTACGGCATCCACGCGCTTCTGCGTGTAGAAGGCGCTCAGCAGGTTATCCATACGGGCCTGGGCGACGGCGCCGTCCCAGCGCAGGGTGGCAACCTTATCCATACCGGTCTGCTTGCTCTGCACGACCAGCTTGCCGCTGTCGATGTAGGGCTGAAGCACCGACATGGCGCCATTGTAGAAGAAGAAGGCGTTATTATCGTCCGCCGAACCGCCAAAGAGTTCGATATTGAACGGGCCTTTGCCCTCTTTCAGGCCCAGCGACTTTTCGATGTAGCTGGCCTGCAGCACGCCGACCTGGAAGTTATCGAAGGTCGCATAGTAATCGACATTGGCTGAACCGCGGATCAGACGGTCATAGGCAATGACCTTAATGCCGCTATCGGCAGCTTGCTTCAGCGCCGCGGTCAGGGTCGTGCCGTCGATGGCGGCGATGACGAGAACCTTCACCTTCTTGGTGATCATGTTCTCAATCTGCGCGAGCTGATTGGGAATATCGTCTTCGGCGTACTGCAGGTCGGTCTTATAGCCCTTTTCCTGGAAGACCTTCACCATGCTGGCGCCATCGGAAATCCAGCGAGCCGAGGATTTCGTCGGCATCGAAATGCCGATCAGGCCCTTATCTTGGGCGCTTGCCGCACCGGCAAACGCCATCACGCCGACCGCAGCCGCGGCGACCAGATTTTTCAACGCACCCATGTTTCACTCCCTAACCAATTGTTTCAACGGGTCTTATTGAAAGGCTGTACCCGAATGACACGCGAAGCGTACCGTCGGCAGTCACCCCTCTGCCCCCCGATACCGGCGCTTCGGCCCGATTGTTTCAATCCTCAGACCTTTGCCCCGTCGGGCTTGACGGTCTTCTGATTTGGTATAATTGTCAAATAAGGATTAACGCAGTTTCTATACCGGAACTGGTATACCAATGCAGGAACGAATGACCGGAAACCCGTGGAGCGAAGACCCCGCCGATCTCATATCGGATGGTGCCGCGCCCTTGTTGCGCGCTGGGCTGAAGCTGGGGCATTTGCGCCTGATCGTGGCTTTGGATGAGCAGGAGAAGGTCAGCGCGGCCGCCTCGCTTCTCAACATCACGCAGCCCGCCGCGTCCCGGATGATCAGCGAGATCGAAACCATTCTGCAAGCGCCCCTGTGCGAACGGTTGCCGCGCGGGGTGATCCTAACGCCCGTGGGGAAGGCGATGGCCCGCCGCGCCCGATCGGTGCTGCTGGAATTGCGCGAGGCGGAACGGGAAGTGGCGGACCTGCGTGCCGGGCGCGGCGGCTCGGTCTATCTCGGTGCGGTCACGGCGCCGGCGGTCGAACTGGCGGTGCCGGCGATTGCCCGTGCCCGTGCGCTCTATCCGCTGATGGATATCAATATTCAGGTCGATACCAGTACGGTCTTAGCGCGCGAGCTTTTGGCCTCGCGGCAAGATTTCATCATCGCCCGCGTGCCGGACGATCTCGACCCGCGCCTCTTCGATACCAAAATGCTCTCCGGGGAGCGGGCTTGCCTCGCGGTACGCCGCGATCATCCTTTGGTGGGGCGGGGCGTCGTCGATCTCAATGATCTCAGTCACTTCGACTGGGTGATGCAGCCGAGCGGCACGCTGCTGCGCCGCACGGTGGAGCGGGCGTTTATGGCCCGCAATATACCGCTGCCTAAGCGTGTGCTGAACACCACGTCGCTGCTGCTCTCGATGGTCTTGATCGCCGAAACCGACGCGATTACGCCGATTGCTTACGATATGGCGCGCTTCGTCAATCACCCGGACAAGCTGGGCGGGCGGATTGAGATTCTCGAACTGCCCATCGAAATCTGGGTCGAACCCTATAGCCTGATCACTGTGCGCGACCGGGGCCTATCGCCCGCCGCCGAAGTTCTTTACCGGATGGTGGAGGAGGAGGCGGAGCGGTTGCGGGGGCAGGGACAGTAATCCCCACCCCCAAAACGCGGCTTTACGGTGCGGCCTGATAGGTGGTCTTCACCGTCGTGTAGAATTCCGCTGCGTAGCGACCTTGTTCGCGCGGGCCGTAGCTGGAGCCCTTACGGCCCCCGAACGGCACATGGTAATCGACCCCCGCCGTCGGCAGGTTGATCATCACCATCCCGGCCTGGGCGTGGCGCTTGAAGTGGGTCGCGTATTTTAGCGAGGAGGTGCAGATGCCCGACGACAGGCCGAATTCGGTATCGTTGGCAACGGCCAAGGCTTCTTCGTAGGTCTTGACGCGGACGACCGAGGCGACCGGGCCAAACACTTCTTCGCGGTTGATGCGCATCGCCGGGGCGGTTTCGGTAATCAGCGCCGGGGAGAGGTAGAAACCTTCGGTGTCCCGGTTCAGCCGCTCGCCGCCGCACACGACCTTACCGCCTTCCTGGCGGGCGATCTCGACGTAGTTAAGGTCTTGTTCCAACTGTGCTTCGGACGCGGCCGGACCCATTTCCGTCCCCGCCTTCAGCGCGTGATCGATTTTCAGCGCTTGCAGCTTTTCGGCCAGGGCTTCAACGAACTTATCGTGGATCCCCTCGGTCACGATCAAGCGCGAGGAGGCGGTGCAGCGCTGGCCGGTGGAGAAGAAGGAGCCGTTGAGCGCGACATCGACGGCAACCGGCAGGGCAGCATCATCAAGAACCACGAGGGGGTTCTTGCCGCCCATTTCAAGCTGCACCTTCTTGCCGGTGGCAAAGGATTTAGCGCCGATGCTGCGGCCCGTGGCGACCGAGCCAGTGAAGCTGATCGCCGTGACTTTCGGCGAGTTGACGATGGTTTCGCCGACGACCGAACCCCGGCCCATGACGAGGTTGAAGACGCCCTTCGGCAGCCCGGCTTCGTGCAGCAGCTTGGCGATTTCCCAGGCGCAGCCCGGCACGATGTCGGCGGGCTTCAGCACCACGCAGTTGCCGAACGCCAGAGCCGGGGCGATCTTCCAGGCCGGAATGGCGATGGGGAAGTTCCACGGCGTGATCATGCCGATGACGCCCAGCGGTTCGCGCGTAACGTCAATATCGACGCCGGGGCGGACGGAGCCGAGGTGCTGGCCTTCGATGCGCAGGGCTTCGCCCGCAAAGAATTTGAAGATATAGCCCGCGCGCGCCGCTTCGCCGATGCCTTCGGCCAGCGGCTTGCCTTCTTCGCGCGACAGCAGGCGGCCAAACTCGTCCTTACGGGCCAAAATGGCGCTGCCGACCGCATCCAGAATATCGAAGCGGCGCTGGATCGTGCTGGTGGACCAGGCCGGGAAGGCGTCGTAAGCCGCATCAATCGCCGCTTCCGTCTGCGCGACATCGGCCTGGCTATAGAGGCCAACAACATCCGCCACGTCAGACGGGTTAACGTTCGGTTGGGCCTTCGCGCCCAGAACCCAGTCGCCATTGATATAATTCGGGTATTGATTGTCGATGATCGACATTTTCAGTCCTCGCTGCACAAGATCGTATCGCGGCGGAAACGAAGTTTCCGCCTGGAAAAACGGATCGAACGTCGCCCATGGGGTGAACTAGGCGCAGCCAAACCGCGCGCATGCTGCAAAACCGGCGGCACGAAAGCAAGGCCGGGGGCAACATGGCACGGTTGCGGCGCCGCAAAAAAGCGCTTGCATCGCCCGAAACCTGATCTAAACAAGAACATATCAAGGGGGCAGCGATGCAGAATGCAATGAGTCCGGCGGAAAGCGCGGCGGTTCAAGCGGCGGTCAGCGATTTGATCGCGGCGGAAACGCTGCCGATCAGCCTTGCCGCGCAATGGCTTGAAACCCCGCTGGGGCCGATGCTGGCGGTTGCCGGGGAGCGCGGACTGCATATTCTGGAGTTTCTCGACCGGGCGATCCTGTCGAAGGAGCTGACCCAGTTGCGGCGGGCGTTCGGCGGTGTCGCCTTCGGTCCGAATCCGGTCTTGACCGCGCTGGCCGGGCAGTTGGCAGAATATTTCGATGGCGCCCGCACGGACTTCGATCTGCCGCTGGCGCCAGTCGGCGGGGCTTTTCATCACAGCGTGTGGACGGCACTGCGCGGCATTCCTATTGGGGTAACCTGTTCGTACAAAGATCTGTCGCTGCGCCTCGGGAACTTGAAAGCCATCCGGGCGGTTGCCCAGGCCAATGGCGCCAATCCGATCAGCATTTTGATTCCGTGCCATCGGGTGATCGGCGCTGATGGCACCTTGGTCGGCTATGGCGGCAAACTCTGGCGCAAGCGTTGGCTGCTGGCGCACGAACAGCGCCACGCCCCGGCGGAAACCGGGGCGCAACTCGGCCTGCCGGGGTTCGGTTAAGCTAGTTCTGCCGGTCATAATTCTGCGAACAGAACGGGCCGCCTTGGAAGCGCACGGCAATATCGTTCTGGTCCCGCTGGTCGCCGTTCGGCAGCAGCTTGGCGGCGAAGCGTTCGGCATTATCCTTCGGCGTCCAGCGCACGTAGCGGGTTTTGCTATTGTCCCACCAGCCGCGATCATTGGCGGAGGCGCCGTAAATCACTTCGAACCCCAGTTCCGGCGCGGTCAGGCAGGCGTCGATCAGGCTGAGAAGGTCGTCATAGGCCAGCCAGGTGGCGAGGTGGCGGGCATCCTTCGGTTCCGGGATCGAGGTGCCGATGCGCAGGCAGGCGATTTCCAGCCCATGTTTATCAACATAAAGACTGGCGAGATTTTCCCCAAAGGCTTTGGAGACGCCGTAATAGCCATCCGGTTTCATCACGCTCTCGGCATCAAGCCGCGTCGTGGTTTCGTGAAAGCCGATGACGTGGTTGGAGGAGGCGAAGACGATGCGCTTATTGCTGTTCCGTCGCGCCGACTCGAACATGTTATAGGTGCCAAGAATGTTCGACGCCATAATCCGATGAAACGGCGCCTCCACCGATTGCCCGCCGAAATGCACGATCGGTCCGGCTTGCGACACCAGCCGTTCGACCGCCACCCCATCGGCAAGGTCACATTGCACGAAGGTTTCCCCCGGCAGCGGCGCTTCGATGGGGGCAATGTCGGAACTGATCAGCGCGCCATAGCGGGCCAGAAGCTGCGGCCGCAGCCAGCTTCCCAGGGCACCGGCGGCGCCGGTCAGCAGGACGGGTTTGGCGAAGGTCATCGGTCGGTCCTTAGCTGAAAGCATCGGGGCAGAAGAGCCTCCCAAAAAGACCGGAGGCGGGGACGCCGCCCCCGGCCAGGGAGGGGAGACCCGGCCCGCCACCAGGATCGGCGGGACCGGGGTAGGTTCCGGTGAGAGGCCGGACTACAGGGAAAGCGGTTCACCGAAACGGGCGATAGGCGCGCCCGCGACAGTGACCGGCATCATGAACAGCCCGCCGGACTGCGGGGCGGCGGCGATCTTTTCGTCCGATAGGCCCGCGCGCAGACTGGTGAAAAACAGGGTTTTCAGGTCCGGGCCACCGAAGCACGGCATGGTCGGGGCGGGAACGGGCAGGGCGATCTTTTCGACCAGCGCGCCGGTGCGGTCGTAGCGATTAAGGCAGCCCGCCGAAACGCCGCAGGACCAATAGAAGCCCTCGGCATCACAGGCGCCGCCATCGGGGCGGCCGCTGGCTTCGTCGGGAGTGGCGAGGCGTGTGCGATTGTTGATGGCGCCGGTCTTCGGGTCGAAATCCCAGCGGTCCAGCCAAATGCCGCGCGAGTCGGAATGGTACATCGTGCGGCCATCGGCGCTCCAGGCGAGGCCGTTGGAGACAGTGACGCCTTCCACCTTCTTTTCGGCCTTGCCATCCGGCGTAACACGGTAGAGCGCGGCAATGGGCTGCTTGCCGCTAGGCCTATCGTCCATCGAGCCGACCCAGAAGGCGCCGTCCGGCCCCATTTTACCGTCATTCAGGCGATTGGTGTCCACCCCCGGTTCGGGATCGACCAGCAAGGTCAGGCTTTCGTCGCGCGGATCGAAATAATGCACGCCATAGGGCAGGGCGACCAGGATGCGACCATCGGGGCACAGGCCGAGGGAGCCGATGGCGGCGGGGAGCGTCCAGCGTGTCACGTCCCGCCCGGTAAGATCGGCGCCGAGGCGGATGCGGGAGAGTTTGCCTGCCGGAATATCGACCCAATAGAGCGATTGGCTGGCCGCGTCCCAAACCGGGCTTTCGCCGACAGTGGCGCGATCATCGACAAGGCAGGTGACGGCGGACATGCGGTTTCCTCGTAAAATCGGGCGGGGTTGGCCCCGTCTTGCTGCCCGAGCCTGCGCCAACTTGTTATAGTTGTCAAACATCCTCTCGGTGGAGAGGCTGATAGGGCACGCGGCTTGTGGCGGGCGGCGATTTCTTTCTATACTCATCATAGGGCAGGCCGACAAGCCCTAACTTGTTATGATAAGTGAGCCCCGATATGGCCGAACTGCGCCGCCGCGAAACCCTAACCACCCGTCTCGTCACCCTGCTGACCGACCGGATCGCCGATGGCACCTATCCGCGCGGCGAAAAACTGCCCAGCGAGCAGGAAATGATCGACGAGTTTGGCGTTAGCCGGACGGTGGTGCGCGAGGCGATTGCGACCTTAAAGGCGGGCGGGCTGGTTTCTACGCATCAGGGCATTGGCGCCTTCGTTTTGCAGGCGGAAACCGTGCCGCCGTTCCGCATCGAAGAAACCCAGCTTGATGTCGTCCGCGAAGTCCTGTCAGTGCTGGAACTGCGCATCGGGTTCGAGGCAGAAGCGGCGGCCCTCGCGGCCCAGCGCCGCCAGCCCGAGCATTTGGCGGCGATGCGTGCGGCGCTCGATCAGATGCAGGCGGCGATTTCCGAAGGGGAAGACGCGGTAGAGGCCGACCTCGCCTTTCACCGGGCGATTGCCGAGGCGACGGAAAACAAGCATTTCCTCAATTTCTTCAACTACCTCGGGGCTTTGCTCATTCCGCGGACCCGCCTGCAAACCTTCCGCTGTCAGGATCAGTCGCGCATTGCCTATTTAGCCCGGGTGAATGGTGAGCATGAGGCGATCTATGCAGCCATCGAACGTCAGGACGGCGATTCCGCCCGCGCCGCCATGCGCGTGCATTTGGCGGGAAGCCGGGAGCGGCTGCGCCTCAGCCTGCGTGAAAGCAACGCTCTGCCAGCCTAGAGCAAATCCCGAGCGGGTGCTCGATGCGCTTTGCGCGTCAAACGCGCAGGCACCCGCGACGACGCATTTGCATATAAAATAAAAGGGTTAGAGCGCTTGTCGTGAGCCAAAGCGAACGGAAAGCGCTCTAAGGCCAGGGTTGATCCTGTCAAAACAACAATCCTTCAAGAAATTTTCAGAATCCAACTTGTATGATGACATAGGAGTGTGCATACTCCCCCTACCAGCCCCGACGCCGGTGCCGCGCGGCCCGCCGCCGCCCGTGACGCGGGGAGGATACCCGGAGGATTTATGGACCCCCAAGCGCTTAAGACCGTGCTGGACAGCGGCCTGCTGTCCTTCCCGCTCACCGATTTCGACGCGGACGGCAATTTCAACCCCGCGCCCTACCGTGCCCGGCTGGATTGGCTGAAGCCCTATGGTGCCTCGGCCCTGTTTGCGGCGGGCGGCACAGGCGAATTCTTCTCGCTGACCCCTGCCGAGCATGAGGAGGTGATCCGCGTCGCCGTTGAAACCTGTAAGGACGATGTGCCGATCATCGCCGGGACGGGGTACGGCACCCGCCTTGCCATCGATCTTGCGCGGCAGGCCGAAAAGGCCGGGGCGGCGGGCTTGCTGGTGCTGCCGCATTATCTGACCGAGGCCGATCAAGACGGCGTGCGCCAACACGTAACGGCAATCTGCAAATCGGTTGGCATCGGCGTCATCGTCTATAACCGCGCGGGGTGCCGTCTCGGGCCGGATGCGATTGCCCGGATTGCCGACGATTGCCCGAATTTCATCGGCTTCAAAGACGGTCTCGGCGAGATCGAACTGATGACGGCGATTTACCGCAAAATGGGCAGCCGTTTGGCCTACCTTGGCGGTCTGCCAACGGCGGAGCTTTATGCCGAAGCCTATAAGGCGATGGGCGTGCCGGTCTATTCGTCGGCGGTGTTCAACTTTATCCCGCGCACGGCGGTCGAATTTTACAAGGCCGTTGCTGAGGGTGATTCGGTGACGACCGGCCGGTTTCTCGACGAGTTTATTCTGCCCTATTCCAAAATCCGCAATCGCCGCGCGGGCTATGCCGTCAGCATCGTCAAGGCCGGGGCGACCCTGGTCGGGCGGTCAGCCGGGCCGGTGCGCACGCCGTTGGTCGATCTGACCCCGGACGAAGTGGCCGAACTGAAGGTTTTGATCGACAAACTCGGCCCGCAGTGATCCTTGTTGGTTTGTCCGACAAGAAACGAGAAGACGCCTACCCATTAAACCATCCATGCCGAACCGCTCGAGCCAAGGCGATAAGCCATAGCGGTCGGCTTTCTTGGGAGAGAAACGATGACGCTGACCCGTTTACTGGCGACGGCTTCCGTCGCTATGGCCCTGGCGCTGCCCGCCGCCGCCCGTGATTTCCGCTCCTCCGACGTTCACCCGAAGGAATATCCGACCGTTCAGGCGGTGATCCATATGGGCAAGCTGGTGTCGGAACGCACTGGCGGTAAATATGATGTGAAGGTCTTCCCGCAAAGCGCCCTGGGGTCTGAAAAAGACACGGTAGAGCAAACCAAGCTGGGCGCCTTGGACATGGTGCGCGTCAATACCGCCGTCTTCACCGCGATCGCGCCGGAAACCCTGGTGCCCTCGCTGCCGTTCCTGTTCAAGTCGAAGGACCATATGCGCCGGGTGCTGGACGGTCCGATTGGCGATGAAATTTTGGCTGCATTGGAACCGCAGGGCTTCATTGGGCTAGCATTCTACGATAGCGGTTCGCGCTCCATCTACACGCCCGGTAAGCCGATTAAGTCGGTGGCCGATATGAAGGGTTTGAAGGTGCGCGTGCAGCAGTCCGACATGTGGGTATCGCTGATGCAGGCCCTGGGCGCCAATGCCACGCCGCTGCCCTATGCCGAAGTCTATACGGCGCTGAAAACCGGCGTGGTCGATGCGGCAGAAAATAACTGGCCGTCGTATGACACGTCGCGCCATTTCGAAGTCGCGAAATTCTACAGCCTGACCGAACATTCGATGGCGCCGGAATTACTCGTCTTTTCAAAGCGCGTATGGGATGGCCTTTCGGCGGACGAGCGGAAGATTATTAAGCAGGCGGCAAAAGAATCAGTCCCGCATATGCGCAAACTTTGGGACGAGCAGGAAGAAAAGTCCCGCAAGTTGGTCGAAGCCGCAGGGGTTACCATCGTTTCCGATGTTAACAAGCAGTCGTTTGCGGATGCTGTGAAGCCGGTTTATGACAAGTTTGCTTCCGATCCCAAGCTGAAGTCGCTGATCTCGCGGATCCAGCAGACCAACTAAGCATCGGCCTGGCCCTGGTATTGTGAAGGATGCCAGGGCCATTCCGTTCTGCCCGGATGGGAACCGAGAATGTTTTTCGATCTTTTGACGCGGTTTAACGCCCGACTTGCCCGCTTCAGTATGTATTTTGCAGTCGCGGGGGTTTTTCTGCTCGTGGCCGTGGTGACGTGGCAGGTGTTTGGGCGCTATGTGCTGAACGACACGCCAACCTGGGCCGAGTCGCTGGCGTTGGTCATCGTTTTGTATGTAACCCTGCTGGCCGCGTCAGTCGGCGTGCGCGATGCGGGCCATATTGGGATGGAATCGCTGCTCATTCTCTTGCCTGAAAAGCCCCGCCATGCCTTAGAGGTGGTGATCCACTGTCTAACGGCGGTATTTGGGGTGATGATGGTCTGGCACGGCGGGCATCTGGCCTTGTCGGTTATGAGCTATCAAATTCCCATTCTGCATATCTCCGAAGGTTTCAACCATCTGCCGCTGGTGTTGGCGGGCGGCCTGATCGTGCTGTTTTCTATCGAGCATGTTCTGGCGCTGCTGCACGGCAAAGAGGTCATCCCGTCGTGGCACTAATTATCCTCTCTCTCGCCTTCCTAGGGCTTTTGATCCTGGGGGTGCCGGTGGCATTCGCCATTGGCCTCGCATCGATTGCGACCATTCTATACGAAGGCCTGCCATTGGCCGTTGTGTTTCAACGCATGAGTTCGGGGATGAATATTTTCTCATTCCTGGCGATTCCCTTCTTCATTTTTGCGGGGGAATTGATGCTCTACGGCGGCATTGCTGACCGGATTGTGCGGCTGGCCAAGAATATGGTCGGGCATGTGCGCGGGGGGCTTGGCATGTCGAACGTGGTGGCCTGCACCCTGTTCGGCGGGGTTTCCGGCTCGCCGGTTGCTGATGTGTCGGCCATGGGCGCGGTGATGATCCCGATGATGAAGAAGGAAGGGATCGACGCCGATTATGCGGTGAACGTCACCACCCATGCGTCGCTGGTTGGGGCGTTGATGCCGACCAGCCATAATATGATCATTTACTCGCTGGCTGCGGGCGGAAAAGTGTCGATTGCGGCGTTGATCGTGGCCGGGTTGGTGCCTGCGGCAATTTTGACGATTTGTATGCTGGTGGCGGCATATCTTGTGGCCGTCCGGCGTGGCTATCCTGCGGGGACGTTTCCCGGATGGGGGGCAGTCTTTCAATCCTTCTTGCAGGCGATGCCAGGGTTGTTTGTTGCTGTGATCATTATCACCGGGATTTTGACCGGGATCTTTACGGCCACCGAGTCTGCCGCGATTGCCGTGGTCTACGCCTTGATCGTAACCATCTTAGTCTATCGCGCACTCTCCTGGCAGAATCTGCTTAAGGCGGCGGCCAAGGCGGCTAAGACGACCGGTGTTGTGCTGTTGCTGATCGGGGTTTCTACTGTTTTTGGGTATCTCATCAGCCTTTACGATGTTGCTCAATTGGCATCAGAAGCGATTGCCAAGGTTACGTCGAACCCAATTGTCGTGTTCTTCCTGATCAATCTAGTATTGTTCTTGCTTGGCACCTTCCTTGATATGGCGGCGACAATTTTGATCTGCACGCCGCTGTTCCTGCCGATTGCCATGCAGTTCGGGATGGGACCGGTGCAGTTCGGGATGCTGATGTTGATCAACTGCGCCCTCGGTTTGAACACGCCGCCGGTGGGCACCACCCAGTTTGTCGGCTGTGCTATCGGCGGCGTCAGCGTCGGGCATGTGATGCGGACGATCTGGCCGTTCTATCTCGCCCTCGTTGGCGCGCTGTTCCTCGTGACCTATGTCCCGGCCTTCTCGCTGGCGCTGCCGCGCTGGCTGCTGGGGCTGCAAGGCGGCTGACCCTTCGGGCGGGTGATCCCTGGGGTTGGCACTGCGCCGCCTGCCTGCTCCCGCTTCCCCAGGGGCAGATAGGCGGCGCAACTGCGTCAAAAATGATGCCGGATTAAGCAGTTGTTCGATTGTCGAACCGCTTGGCGGAAGTTATAGTCGAAACAATCATGCGGGCATCGAAATCATTCAAGCCGATTGCATTGGACCCGACCGTTCGGGCCGTGCGTTTAGGCGACCAACTGTACGAATTGATCCTGGCGCGGATCGTCAAAGGCGAATTTGCGGAAGGCGAACGACTTCCTTCCGAAATTCGTTTGTGTGAGGAATTCGGGGTTTCCCGCCCTGTAGTGCGGGAAGCCTTGTCGCGACTTCAGGCCGATGGGCTGGTTGTTTCGCGCCAAGGCTCCGGCTCCTACGTCATGCGCCGCCCCAGCGAGGAGATGATCTCCATCGCGCCCGCAGGCTCTATTGCCGATCTAATGCGCTGTTTCGAATTCCGCGTTGCCCTGGAAGGGGAAACGGCGGCCCTGGCCGCCATTCGCCGGTCGGCCGACGATATGAAGCAGATCGACGCGGCGATGCAGGAACTCGACCGCACACTGGAAACCGGCGAGGTTGGCACCAACGCCGATATCGAACTGCATATGGCCATCGCCCGTGCTACCCGAAACAAGCTGTTCGAAATCAGCCTGAAGTCGATCTTCGCTCAGCTTGAAGGCGGGATGCAGCTTGCTCGTAGCTTGTCGCTACGTCGCAGCCGGGTTCGGCTGGAAAAGGTGCAGCAGGAACATTCGGTTATCGTCGAGGCCATCCGGGCGGAGGATGCGGAAAAAGCCCGCGCCGCCATGCGCAGCCATATCGACAACGCCCGCGCGCGTATTTTGACCGATAGTCTGGAGCCGTAGGGTTTCGCGGGCGCTGCCCGCACCCGCTGGGGGCGTCGGCCCCCAGGCCCCGGTTTCTTATAAAAGAAGAAAGCGCCCCGCGATGAACCGAGGCGCTTTTATATTTGGCAGGTCCAGGACCCGCCTGGGTTATGGCGGGGTTCGGGGCGGTGCCCCGCGTCCCTCTAAGCCGGGGTTTTTTCCAACAGCACATCCAGCATCGGCGTGAGTTCGGTGATTTCTGCCGGGGTCAGGTCAGCGAGCAGCGGCAGGATCGGCCCGGTATCGGCAACGCCCGCGAGGCGAACCAGCGTATGCAGCACGCGGATGAAGCCGTATTTTTCGCGGGCATTTTCCAGCGGGATGAAGCGCGCGGCAATGCTGGCCGCCTTTGCAGTATCGCCCGCTTGTGCGGCTTTCAGAAAAGCCTGGGAGACGGCGGGCAGGATGCAAACGAGGCCGGAGGTATAGCCCGCTAGCTTAAACTCGTGCACATGGGTCAGGGCCGGGCGTTCCCCCATGCCGCTAACGATAATCTTGCGGTCCACTTCCTGAACCAAGGCATCCAGGAACGCATCGTGGCGCGGGCCTTTACGCTCGATGGCGTATTTGATGGCGCAGATCACGCCGTCGCGTGCCAGGGCGCCGAATTGCGCCGGGGTCAGGTAGTTTTCGCTCTTGGCATAGACGAACAGCGGCTTGCCGAAAACCTCGGCGGTGCGGCGTAGCCCGGCCTCGACCCCCAGCGGATGGGTTGCCACGGTCGTCGGCAGCGTGAGGGCGGTCGGGTAGGGGCGGTCGCGCAGAATGCGGGCCTGATCCAGCATCTTGCCGAAATCCGGGCCAATGGCCGGGATCACCCAGCTTTCCGGCGCGGCGCTGGCTTCCAGCATATCCAGCATGGCGCGGTAGGTTTCGAGGTCGAAGTTGTAAATATTGGCATTACCGCCATACAGCAGGCTGGAAACGCCGCCCGCTTCGATATGGCGGATCATCTTGGCGTTTTCCGCCCGGTTGATCGTGCCATCCGCCGACATGGCCACCGGCGGCACGGCAAAGACGGAGCGGGCGATATCGGCAGGCTGAACGGCAGAGGTCTTCATCGGGCAACTCCGGCGGGGCAGCCGAAAGGACTGCCGTTGGTCGAGCGTGTATGACCCGAAGGATAGCGTGCGGCACCGCTATCTTGTCAAGACAAATAGACAAGTTGTAAGACCAATTTTGTTTTACGTCAGTGTCCTCTCATTGCCTAACAAGTGGGTGAGTCTCATTGGCGCTTTGGCGATCATCCAAATGTGTCGCCGCAAACGGAGATGACGACTAAAAATGTATTTAAAAAATAGAGCATCGTTAATTGGAGATGAAAAATTTATCAATAAATATTAACGCAAAAGAGATAAGGGTTGGTGGTAGTGAGTTTATGAAATTACTGTATTTTGATGAGCGATAATCCTCTTTATAGGAGAAATTTCCATGATCAATCTTTAGCTTCAATCCTGCGGTAAATGTTCTGAAGAAGAAAAAAGTTCCAACAAAAAATATTGGCAACAATGATAAATTTGGATTGTGTTTATAGAAATATAATAACCATCCCTGTGAGGCAAGGATCGTAATTAAAAATAAATATTTCTTGTTCATTTTAAACATGTTGTTTTTATAAATTTACCGCAGCCCCCCGAGCGTCTCAATATGCTCAACGATCGCCTCGATCCCCTTGCCATGCCGCACGGCGGTGAAGACGAAGGGACGGGGGCCGCGCGCCTTGCGGGCATCTTCTTCCATCCGGTCCAGCCGGGCGCCGGTATAGGGTGCAAGGTCGGTCTTGTTGATGACCAGCAGGTCTGACCGGGTAATGCCCGGCCCGCCCTTGCGCGGGATATCGTCGCCCTGGGCCACGTCGATCACATAAATCGTTAGATCGGCCAGATCGGGGGAAAAGGTCGCCGCCAGATTATCGCCGCCCGATTCGATCAAGATCACTTCCAACGCCGGAAAGCGGGCGCGCATATCGGCAATGGCGGCGAGGTTGATCGAGCAATCCTCGCGGATGGCGGTATGCGGGCAGCCGCCGGTTTCGACCCCCATCACCCGGTCGGCGGGCAGGGCCTGAAGGCGGATCAGCGCATCGGCGTCCTCCCGCGTGTAAATATCATTGGTGATCGCCGCCATATCATAACGGTCGCGCAACGCCCGGCACAGGGCGGCGGTCAGCGAGGTTTTGCCGCTGCCGACCGGCCCACCGATACCAACGCGCAGGGGGCCATGCGGCGAGGGGAATTTTAGCGCGGTCATGAGCGGAACAACCTTGTATGTTGGGTTTCGTGGGCGAGGGAGGCGAAATCGGTCGCAAAACAGGCGCTGCCGAGATCTTCCAAGCATCCGGCGGTCGCATCCAGGGCCGCCGTCTTCAGTAGGGGCACCAGGGCGGCATGGATGCGTTGGGCGTCAAACTGGCCGATCACGCTAAGGCGGATGGCTGCCGAGGTCAAATTACCGCAGAACGCCAACGCATAGGCTTCCAGCGTCGGTAAAAGGCCAACGCTGCGATCGGCGGCGGCGGTGCCGATGCAAATTGGATAGGCGATGCGGTTCAACGCCCGCTGCGCCAGGAACGTAAGGTTCGGCACCTCCCAGGCGGCAAGACAGGTGGCGACGAAGCCCCGGCCCTGGGTGAGCGTTTCCATCTGCCGCTCGGCCCCTGGCTGCAGCGCAGCGGCGAGGTCGGCGGCGGCGGCCAAGCGCGCGCGATCCTGCGCCCGCGCCGCCCGCCAAGCTTCCGCCAGCAGCAGCAGATCGTTATGCAAAGAGCCGTATTGCGCGAGATCGGCGAGCCAAGTCAGCAGGCTGGCCTTGTCGGTAACCGCCCGATCCTCCACCAGCTTTTCTAGCCCATGGCTGAAGGCGAAGCCGCCCACCGGAAAAGCGGGCGACAGCCACAGGAAAAGCTCCGCCGGTAACGTGTCGGTCAGGCCCGCAGGCTCAATGGTCGTGGTGGTGTCCATGCCCGTGATCATGGTCGTGTTCGTGGGAATGGGAATGCCCGCCGTGACTATGGCCATGCTGAAGCGAGGTATGGCCGCCATAGGCCCCGCCTTCTGGCTCGAAGGGGCGAGAGACGTGGTGGACATGCCCGCCCAGACCCCGGATCATCTCCTCCAGCACATGATCGGGCTGAATGTAGATCGCGCTATCGGTCACTTCGGCGGCGATATGGCGGTTGCCGATGTGCCAGGCGATGCGGGCGAGCGCGCGCGGGCCGTGGGCGTGGATTTCCAAGAGTGGTTCGGCGGCGGCCTTGATGATAATCAGCCCGGCATCGCCCTGCACGGCGTCACCTTCCGCCAGATAGGTCGCTTCGGGCAGATCGAGCAGAAACTCCGCCCCGGCATCGGTTGCCAGCACCACCCGGCGGCGGTAGCGCTGTTCCCGGTCTAGGGTGATCATTGCCGTTGCTTCGGCGGGATCGAAAGCGCCGCGCCGCAGTACGTTGGTTGCCCGTTGCATATCCTGACTTGTCCTTAAAACAGAAAATACCGCTGCGCCATCGGCAGTTCCTGGGCGGGTTCGCAGACCAGAAGCTCGCCATCGGCGCGGACTTCGTAGGTTTCCGGGTCGATGGTAATGTCGGGCGTCGCGTCGTTCAGCACCATATCGGCCTTCGACAGCCCGCCGCGCACATTCTCAATCGCCTCCACCCGCTTTTTTAGGCCGAGGCGTGCCGCCACGCCATTCTCCAGCGCAGCTTTCGAGACGAAGGTGATGCAGCTTGCCGCCTTGGCTTTGCCGAAAGCGCCGAACATCGGGCGATAGTGAACGGGCTGCGGCGTCGGGATCGAGGCGTTGGGGTCGCCCATCGCCGCCGCCGCGATCATGCCACCCTTCAGGATCATATCGGGCTTAACGCCGAAGAAGGCGGGCGACCAGACGACGAGATCGGCGAGCTTGCCGATTTCGACCGAGCCGATGTGCTTATGCATCCCGTGGGAGCGGGCGGGGTTGATGGTATATTTGGCGATATAGCGCTTGGCGCGGAAATTATCGTTGCCGCTCTCAGCGTCCGGCCCTAGCGCGCCCCGTTGCAGCTTCATCTTATGGGCGGTTTGCCAAGTGCGCAGGATCACCTCGCCAATGCGGCCCATTGCCTGACTGTCCGATGACATCATGGCGAGCGCGCCCATATCGTGCAGAATATCTTCTGCTGCAATGGTTTCCTTGCGGATGCGGCTTTCGGCGAAGGCAAGATCTTCCGAAATGCTCGAATCCAGGTGATGGCAGACCATAAGCATATCGAGATGCTCATCGAGCGTATTCACCGTGAAGGGGCGGGTTGGGTTGGTGGAGGAGGGCAGCACGTTCGGCAGCCCGGCAACCCGCATAATATCCGGCGCATGGCCGCCCCCGGCGCCTTCGGTATGGAAGGCGTGGATGGTGCGGTTTTTGAAGGCGGCAATCGTATCTTCAACGAAGCCGCTTTCATTCAGCGTATCGGAATGGATCATCACCTGCACGTCGTAGCGGTCGGCCACGGCGAGGCAATTGTCGATGGCGGCGGGGGTCGTGCCCCAATCTTCGTGGAGTTTCAGGGCGCAGGCCCCGGCGAGGATCTGTTCCTCCAACGCTTCTGGCAAAGCCGCATTGCCCTTACCGGCGAAGGCGAGGTTCATGGGGAAACTATCGGCGGCCAGCAGCATCCGTTCGATATGCCAGGGGCCGGGGGTGCAGGTGGTGGCATTGGTCCCGGCGGCGGGGCCGGTGCCGCCGCCCAGCATGGTCGTAACGCCGGACATCAGTGCTTCTTCGATCTGCTGCGGGCAGATGTAGTGAATATGCGTGTCGATGCCCCCGGCCGTGATGATCTTGCCTTCCCCGGCGATCACCTCCGTCCCAGGACCGATGATAATGGTGACATCTGGCTGAATGTCCGGGTTCCCGGCTTTGCCAATCGCGGCGATCAACCCGTCTTTCAGGCCGATATCGGCCTTGATGATGCCGGTAACCGCATCGAAAATCAGCGCATTGGTAATGACCGTATCGACGGCCCCGTCAGCGCGCGTCGCTTGCGACTGGCCCATACCGTCGCGGATCACCTTGCCGCCGCCGAATTTCACTTCCTCGCCATAAGTCGTGTAATCGGCCTCCACCTCGATGATCAGCCCGGTATCGGCGAGGCGGACCTTATCGCCCTTGGTCGGTCCGAACATATCGGCATAGGCGGAGCGGGACATCCGCGTCGGCCCGTTGCGGGGCGAGGGGCCTGGGGACACGGCGGGCGGCAAAGCGCCCATTGTCGCCTGACGAAAGCCATAGATTTTCCGCGCGCCGCTGACGGCAACCAGATTGACGGTCCGCGACTGGCCCGGCTCGAAGCGAACCGCCGTTCCCGCCGCAATATCCAGCCGGTAGCCCTGCGCCGCCGCCCGGTCGAAAACCAGGGCCGCGTTGGTTTCGGCGAAATGATAGTGGCTACCGACCTGCACCGGGCGGTCACCGCTGTTGGCGACCGTTAGGGTGATACTGTCGCGGCCTTTATTGAGTTCAAGCTCGCCGTCTTGCGGCAGGATTTCGCCGGGGATCATACCGTCAGCTCCTTAGCCTGCAACCGCGAGGGCAACGCCCGCCGCTGCCGCTGCCGCGCCCGAGAGGCGGGTGACGATCAGATGCTTCTGCTTCAGGCCGAAGGCGATGCCCGCCAGATGAAGCGCCGCCGTCGAGATCGCAAAACCGATGCCGAAGCTGAGGGTGGCGGCATCGCCCACCTCGCCACCGTGGGCATGGCCGTGAAACAGCGCGAAAACGCCAACCAGCGCCGCGCCCAAAGCAGTGGGCATCTTGGCCGCAAACGCGGTCAGCAGCCCAAGGACGATGACCGAAGCAAGGATGCCCGGCTCGACGAACGGCAGAGCGACGCCATTCAGCGCCAACGCAAAGCCGACCGCCATGCAGCCGACAAAGGCCAGGGGCATCGCCCAGAGCGCCCGCCCGCCGATCACCGAGGACCAGAGACCGACCGTGATCATCGCCAGCAAATGATCGAGGCCCGTCAGCGGATGGCTGAGGCCCGCCGCGAGCGAGCCGTGGGCAATCGGATCGAGATGGGCGAAGGCGGGGGTGGCGGCGGTCAGGGCGGCCAAGAAGGCGAGGATGCTGCGGTTCATTCTAGGGGCCTCCCTTAACGGATCGGTTGGTGGACGGTCACAAGCTTCGTGCCGTCGGGAAAAGTCGCTTCCACCTGAACGTCGTGGATCATCTCGGCGATGCCGTCCATCACCTGATCGCGGCGCAACACCTGGGCGCCCGCGCTCATCAGATCGGCAACGCTGCGCCCGTCGCGCGCGCCTTCGACGACGAAATCGGTGATCAGGGCAATCGCTTCCGGGTGATTGAGCTTCACGCCCCGCTCGAGACGGCGGCGGGCGACCATCGCGGCCATGGCGATCAGCAGCTTATCTTTTTCACGCGGGGTTAGGTTCATCGGGCAGACTCGTGCATTTTTCAGAGACTCCAAACGCGGGGCAGCGGGCGGCCCATCAGCAACGGGGCGACGGCGGCGAAACCCTGGGCCAGCGGCTCCAACCGATCAGCCAGCCCGCGCACGATCAGCATATCATCCCAAGCGCTGGCGGCGATACGGCAGGCGGCCCCCGCCAGCCGGTCGCGCACGAGGCCGAGCAGGTCCAGCGCATCGGGCCGCACGGCCAGCAGGACGCCGACCACCCGCGCGCCGCCGCCAATGCCGGGGCGCTGCAATTGGGCATCAATATCGCCCTCGATCCGCACTGTATCGGCATAGATTAACCGGTCGCCACGAAACACGCGCCACACATCGCGCAGGCTGCCCTTGGCCATCCGCTCGCCCGACGCGGTGCGCCCGAACACCAGCATTTCCCCAGCGAGGAAATGCGCGTCCGGCGCCAGATCGACGTGCAGGCGGCGGGTCAGGCGGGCGCCGTCGAATAGGATGGTTCCTTGCGGCAGCCACGCGAGATTGGCCCCGGCGCCGACACGCAGGCGGGTATCGACGCGGGTTTCACTTAGATCGGCGGCGCGATAGACGCGCTCCGCCGATTGGGTGGTGATCAGCCCCCGGCTGCCAGCTTCAGCGCTGACGTGCAGGGTGATCTGATCGCCGCCGACCATGCCGCCGCCCGTATTGATGACGACGCCTTCGAACCCGTGGTCGGAGCGCGGGCGCATCAGCCGATAGCCGCCGCTTTCGTGCAATTGCCCGATGGCGGTGCAGCGCGGCCCCTCGTTTAAACTGGCGCGCACCCCTCCGACGACGCGCACGCGCGCCAGGCCGGGGCGGGGCGATGGGTCAGACGGCAAGGTGGCGGCGAACATCCGTTTCGACCATCTCTGAACGGGTGCCCGCCAGCACCACCTGACCGCGATCCATCACGGCGTAAGTATCGGCCAAATCGCGGGCAAACTCGAAATATTGCTCCACCAACAGGATCGCCATATCGGTGGTTTCGCGCAAGAAGGATAGGGCCTTGCCGATATCCTTGATGATCGAGGGCTGAATCCCCTCGGTCGGCTCGTCCAGCACCAGTAGCTTCGGCCGCATCACCAGGGCGCGACCGATGGCGAGCTGTTGCTGCTGCCCGCCCGACAAATCGCCGCCACGCCGCCCCAGCATCTCTTCCAACACCGGGAAGAGGGCGAAGACGCTATCGGGAATATAGCGCTCTTTGCGCGGCAGCCCGGCGAACCCGGTTTCAAGGTTCTCCTTCACCGTCAGCAGCGGGAAAATCTCGCGCCCCTGCGGGACGATGGCAACGCCTTGGCGCGCCCGGCGGTAGGGCGGCAGTTTTGCAATATCCTCGCCGTTCCACAGGATTTTCCCGCGCGAAATCCCCTGCTGGCCAACGATGGCGCGCAGCAGGCTGGTCTTACCAACGCCATTGCGCCCGAGCACGCAGGTAATCTTGCTGGGCGTCGCCGTAATGGAAACGTCGCGCAGCGCTTGGGCGGCACCATAGTGAAGATCGATATTCTCGACGTTGAGCATGGGGCGTTCCTACCGGCCGAGATAAACTTCGATAACGCGCTCGTTCGACGACACTTCGTCGATCGTGCCTTCCGCCAGCACCGCGCCTTCGTGCAGGCAGGTGACGGTTACACCAAGCATGCGGATAAAGTGCATATCATGCTCCACAACCACCACCGAGTGCGTCTGCGAAATATCGCGCAGCAGATGGGCGGTATCTTCCGTCTCTGCATCGGTCATCCCGGCGACGGGTTCATCGACCAGCAGCAGCTTCGGGTCTTGCGCCAGCAACATGCCGATTTCCAACCATTGCTTCTGCCCGTGGCTCAGCGCCCCCGCGATACGGTGGCGATGATCAATCAGGCGGATGCGCGTTAGGATCGCGGCGATATCGTCTTCGGTGATGCGGTTGCGCGCGCCGAACAGGGCCGATCCGGGGCTGCGGGCACCCTTGAGGGCGAGGCGCAGATTATCGGTCACGCTCAGGCTTTCGAACACGGTCGGCTTCTGGAACTTGCGCCCAATGCCAAGGTTGGCGATAGCGGCTTCGTCCATCTGGGTCAGATCGTGCCGCCCGCCGAACAGCACATCACCGGTATCGGGGCGGGTTTTGCCGGTGATGACGTCCATCATCGTCGTTTTGCCCGCGCCGTTGGGGCCGATGATGGCGCGCATTTCCCCCGGCGCGAGGTAAAGCGATAGGCCGCGCAGGGCTTTATAGCCGTCGAAGGAAACGGTGACGCCATCGACATACAGCAGGCTGGCGGAAACAGGAACGGTCACGCTCATCGGTCTACTCCGCCGCCGGGGCGGTTTCAGCCGCCGCTTTTGTCGTCTTGCGCTTTTCCCAAAAGGCCCTTGCCCCGCCCACCACACCCTTCGGCAAGAAGAGGGTGGTGGCGATGAAGAGGCCGCCCAGCATGAACAGCCAGTAGGGGGCCAGCGCGCCGGTGGTGAAGGTGGTTTTCAGGAAGTTGACGATCAGGGCGCCCAGTGCCGCGCCGATCAAGGTGCCGCGCCCGCCGACCGCGACCCATATGACAGCTTCGATGGAGTTGCCCGGCGCAAATTCCGACGGGTTGATAATTCCGACCTGCGGCACATACAGCGCCCCGGCCAGCCCGGCCATCGCGGCGGAAACGGTGAAGGCGACCAGTTTATAATGCTCCACCCGATAGCCGATAAACCGCGTGCGACTCTCGGCGTCGCGAATGGCGATCAGCACCTTCCCGAAGGTGGAGGTAACCAAGACCCGGCTGATCCAATAGCACAGCACGAGGCCCAGGGCGGTCAGGGCGAACAGCGTCATGCGCGTGCCGTCCGCCTGCAAATTGAAGCCCAGGATGTCCTTAAAGTCGGTCAGCCCATTATTGCCGCCAAAGCCCATATCGTTGCGGAAGAAGGCCAGCAGCAGGGCATAGGTCATCGCCTGGGTGATGATCGACAGGTAGACGCCGGTGACACGGGAGCGGAAGGCCAGCCAGCCGAAGACAAAGGCCAAAAGGCTCGGCACGACCAGCACCATCAGCAGCGCGAAGGGGAACATGTCGAACCCCTGCCAGAACCACGGCAGCTCCTTCCAATTCAGGAAGACCATGAAGTCCGGCAGGATCGGATTAGCATAAACCCCGCGCGGCCCGATCTGGCGCATCAGATACATGCCCATCGCGTAACCGCCGAGGGCGAAGAAGGCGCCGTGGCCGAGCGAAAGGATGCCGCAATAGCCCCAGACCAGATCGAGCGCCACCGCCAGCATGGCATAGCACAGGTATTTTCCCAGCAAGGATACCAGATGGGTCGGCACATGCAGGGCCGAGTCGGGCGGCAACAGTAGGTTGGAGGCGGGGATTAGCAAGGCGGCGGCCACCAGAATGGCAATGAAAACGCCGCTGCCCCGGTCGGAAATCGCGGAAAAGACGCCCGAGGTCATGCTTCGACACCCCGTCCCTTTTGCGGGAACAGCCCGCGCGGTTTTTTCTGAACGAAGAGGATGAGGCCGACGAGGATCAGGATTTTTCCCAAAACCGCCCCGGCGAAAGGTTCCAAAATCTTATTGGCGATGCCGAGCGACAGGGCGGACACCAGCGTGCCCCAGAGATTGCCGACGCCGCCGAAGACCACGACCATGAAACTATCGATGATGTAGCTTTGCCCCAGGTTGGGCGACACATTGTCGATCTGCGATAGCGCGACGCCCGCCACCCCGGCGATGCCGGAGCCTAAGGCAAAGGTCAGCGCGTCGATGTAATTGGTGCGGATGCCCATATTGGCGGCCATGCGGCGGTTCTGCGTCACCGCGCGGATTTGCAAACCGAAGCTGGTGTAGCGCAGGGCGCCCAGCAGGGCGAGGAAGGCCAGGAAGGCGAAAACGATGATCCACAACCGCCCGAGGGTGATCGACAAGCCGCCGACTTCGATGAGGCCCGACATGAAGGCCGGGGCGCCCACCGCCTGATTGGTCGGCCCGAAATAGGTGCGCACCGCCTGCTGCAAAATCAGGCTGACGCCCCAAGTGGCCAGCAGGGTTTCCAGCGGGCGACCATAGAGGAAGCGAATGACGGTGCGTTCGATGATCAGACCGACCAGACCGGCGGTTAGGAAGGCCAGCGGCAGCGCGAAGACCAGCGAATAATCGAACAGGCCGGGAAAGCGCGCGCGGATCACTTCTTGCACCACGAAGGTCGTATAGGCGCCGATCATCACCATTTCGCCGTGGGCCATGTTAATAACGCCCATCACACCGAAGGTAATAGCCAGCCCAATGGCGGCGAGCAGTAGGACAGAGCCGAGCGATAGCCCGTACCAAGCGGTCTGCACGACCTCCCAGAGGGCGAGGCGGCTTTCGATCCCGCCGATGGCGGCTTTCGCAGCCTCAGCCACCGGGGCAGAAACGCTCGTGGGCAGCCCGCGCAGGGTGGCGAGCGCGTCCTGATTGCCAACCTCGCGGAGTGCCCCGATGGCGGCCAGCCGGTCGGCGTCCGAGGCGTCGGGTTTGGTGACAAAAATCGCAGCGCGGGCAGTTTCCAGCGTGCGCAGAATGGCGCGGTCCTTTTCCTGCTTGATCGCCGTTTCCAGTGCGGGCAGGGCCGTTGCATCCTTGGAGCGCAGGACGGCCAAAGCCGCCTCCTTGCGCTTTACCGGATCGCTGCTGAGAATGCCGAGGTTGCCGAGCGCCCCTTGCACGACATTGCGCACCCGGTTGTTGAGCCGCACGGCGCTGCCGCCGGTGGGTTCGGCGGCGAGGGCGGCACCGGTGCGGGCATCGATAAATTCGCCCGTCGGTTTCTTCACATAAATTTGCTTATCGGCGGTAAAAAATAACCGCCCGTCGGCCAGGGCTTCGATCACCAGGGCGGCATTCGGCGCGCCCGAGGTGGCGATTTCCGAAATAGCCGTGGTTGTCTCGCCGAAACTATCCTGCGCCAGGCGCTGAAGGCCGGTTTCGAAGGCATCCTGCGCCAGACCGGGCAGGGCGCCCAGACAAAGGCCGACGACGAGGAGCGCGCGCAGAAATCTGGTCATGCTCTATCCACAAACAAATGAAGGGGCGGGAAAGGGGCCGGAAAACCCGGCCCCGCCCGTCGTATCCGCGAAGGTTTAGCCGCCGCAGCTATTGGTCTTGGTGTTGAAGTTGCCGCACTTCTTGCCGACCCAATCGGCTTCGAGGTCTTTCGACCCATCAAGGAAGTCCGACCAAGCGTCGCCCGGAACGAGATCCTTCGTCTGCCACACAACGTCGAACTGACCATCGGCGCGGATTTCGCCGATCATCACCGGCTTGGTGATGTGATGGTTCGGCAGCATCTTCGACACGCCGCCCGTCAGATTGGGCGCTTCGATGCCCGGCAGGGCGGCGATGACGGCTTCGGGATCGAAGGACTTCGCCTTTTCGACCGCCTTCACCCACATATTGAAGCCGATGTAATGGGCTTCCATCGGGTCGTTGGTCACGCGCTTCGGGTTCTTCGTGAAGGCCTGCCACTTAGCGATAAAGTCGCTATTGGCGGGGGCTTTCACCGACTGGAAGTAGTTCCAGGCGGCGAGATGGCCGACGAGGTTCTTAGTATCGACGCCGGCCAGCTCTTCTTCCCCGACCGAGAAAGCGACGACCGGAATATCGGTTGCCTTGATGCCCGCGTTCGCCAGTTCCTTATAGAAGGGCACATTGGCGTCGCCGTTGATGGTGGAGACCACGGCGGTCTTCTTACCGGCGGAGCCGAACTTCTTAATATCGGCAACGATGGTCTGCCAATCGGAATGCCCGAACGGCGTATAGTTGATCATGATGTCGTCTTTGGCGACACCCTTGGCCAGCAGATACGCTTCGAGAATCTTATTCGTGGTGCGCGGATACACATAGTCCGTGCCCGCGAGCACCCAACGCTTCACATCGCCGCCGTCTTTGCTCATCAGATAATCGACGGCCGGGATGGCCTGCTGGTTCGGGGCCGCGCCGGTGTAGAAGACGTTCTTTTCGCTTTCTTCCCCTTCATATTGCACGGGGTAGAACAGAATATTATTGAGTTCCTTGAAAACCGGCAAAACCGACTTGCGCGACACCGAGGTCCAGCAGCCGAACACGGCGGAAACTTTTTGCTGGGTGATCAGTTCGCGGGCCTTTTCGGCGAACAGCGGCCAGTTGGAGGCCGGATCGACGACGACCGCTTCCAGCTTCTTGCCCAGCACGCCGCCCTTTTTGTTCTGCTCGTCAATGAGCATCAGCATGGCATCCTTCAGCGTGGTTTCGCTGATGGCCATCGTGCCGGAGAGCGAGTGGAGGATGCCGATCTTGATCGTATCGGACGATTGCGCAAGCGCGCTCAAGCCCGAAAAGCTCGACAGTGCCGCAACCGTGGCCGCCCCCAGAATCGCCCGTCTCGTAAACTTCATCACAGCCTCCTCGTTGGTTTTCGTTGGCTGGGATGCGGATTTGCAAGGGGCAGGCCAACTTTTGCCACACGGGGCTGGGCGGGGGGCTTTGTAGGGGATTTTGCGTAATTTCCTTACGGAATGCGGCGATATGATGGTTGGTTCGGTCAGCTGCCGTCAGTTCTCACCGTCCCCTGTATGCAATGTGATGATTTTTTAGGCGGCATAAGGCGGCTGCTGCTAAAATAATCAGCCTCAGAAATATAGGGTTTATATACGAAAACTTTTCCTTGGCACTGGGCGCAAGCGACGGGGTTCGAAGATCGGGAAAGGCGGAGGTTTTTCGGGCCGGACCATAAAGTGATTTAGCAGGTCAATCCCATAGGGGGCTGACCTGTCGTGAAATTTCAGACGGATCAGAAAAAATCCGGTCAGCGCCAAGCGTAGTTGAAGCTGATCGACACGCGCTCCGCCTCCGCCCGATTTAGCGGCACCGCATGGTGCATCCAGCTTTCCCACAGCAGGACCGAGCCGGGGGCAGGCGCGACGGGAACGAAAGCCTGCTGGTCGCGGCTGGCCTTTTTTTTCTTCGGTGGCGCGGCCATCATGCGCGGCAGGCGCGGGTCTTCGAAGGTAATGGCGCCCGCGCCATCGGGGACCGAGACGTAATAGGTGCCGCTCAGAACACTGCCGGGATGGATATGACCGCTATGGAAGCCGCCCGGCTCCAGCACGTTGATCCACAGCGAATCCAGCACCAGCTTCCGGTCGCCCAAATCCCAGTCGAGCAGCTTGGCGAAAGCCTTGGCATGTTTATCGAGTTGCTTCACCAGCGCCTTCATCGCGGGGAAG
Source organism: Elstera cyanobacteriorum (assembly GCF_002251735.1). Classification (NCBI taxonomy): domain Bacteria; kingdom Pseudomonadati; phylum Pseudomonadota; class Alphaproteobacteria; order Rhodospirillales; family Rhodospirillaceae; genus Elstera; species Elstera cyanobacteriorum. The sequence goes on from NZ_NOXS01000029.1 coordinate 102,176, forward strand.
CGCCATCCGAGATCATCAAGCGAGGCATAGGATGTATAGCCGGGATAGCCGTTTTCTTCCGACCAGATTTGCCCCGCCTCGTCATCCTCGGCAGCGGCAAGGCAGGCGGCGAGAAGCTCGTCGTTCAACCCCGCGCCCAACAGTTCGGCGCGGTAGAGTTTGGTGACGAAGAGGGTTTCGACGGTCGGATCGGGCGTGCTCATAGGGCGGGATATAGCGGCCCGCCCCGCCCGGTGCAATGCGCCAGATCAATAGGCGGCAAACCCGAGCTTGCCGCATTGCTGATCGAAGAGATAGGCGGAGGAATAGAGCAGCCGCCGCCCGGTGTTCATGAAGCCGCTGGTGGACGTTGACCCCGCCCAGACGGCCACGGTCTGCTGTGGGGTAGGGGCGGCGTTAGTCTGTACGGCGGTCTGGGTATAAGTCAGCAAAGTCTGCTGGTCCTGACCCGAGGCGGTGAAGGTCATAGGCCAACCGGGGGTGAGGATGGTGCGGTTCGCCCCATCATAGGGACCGGCGCTCGGCGTGGTCGATCCCGCCGGACGTTGGCTGGCGTTGAATGACAGGAACATAAAGTCGATGCCGGTATCCATCAGCATGCCGCCACAGAGTTTGACACTGGGCGTCCCCCCGGGCGCGGCCACGGTAGCGCAGGCGTTCGGTTGCAGCCATTCCGTGCCCGGCATCTTGGTATTCGGCTGAAGCTGCACGGTTTTGAACGGTTTGACGTTTTCCGCCGTCAGGCCGAGGGTGACGCCCGCTTTCGAAATAATATAGCCGGGGTGAAGGGTCTTGCCCGTTGGCGCGGCGAGATTCAGGAAGGGGTTCAGGGCAGACGACCGCCCGCCGCGGTCGAACCCGACGCCCATCATGGCGATGCTATCGGGGGCGGCCTGGCATTGGGTCAGGCTGCTGCGCGTCGAGCCTTGCGTTGGCGGTGTACCGTTGTAGCTAGAGCAACGCGCGGGATTAGGGGCAGCCTGATTGGTCGGTGCGGTTTGGCTAACACCGCAGGTGCAACTAACGGCGAGCACGTCGATGGGATTGGTCTGCACCGATCCGCCGCCTTCGGTTTGGAACACCACCGGCGTCTTTACATATTTGCCGCCGAAGAATTTATTGGAACTATTGTAGAGGATATGGCCGTCTTGGGTGGCTTTGGCAAAGGCAGCGGCAGATACTTTGCTACTGCTGACCACGACCCCGGTCGAACCGGTATCGATGACGACATTCGCACTCTCCCCGCCCGGAATGGACAGGGACGTCATGTAGAAGTTATCCGGCACGGCGCCGCCGGTTAGCGTCAACTGGAAAGACGCTGCGGTGTCGGGGATGGGGGTACAGCTTTGCGCGATGACCGCGCCGCCGGTTCCGACCGTCAGGAAAAGACATAAAGTCCAAAGAGGGAGATAGCGCATCGAATTCTCTCGGAAAAATGATGACGGATAAGATGGTAGCAATCCTTGGTGGTTGTATCTAGGCAAGATGCGGCCATCGCCGTGGGAGGCTTGCGGGCAGACAGGGCAAAGATCATAGTAAGGAAAATATTGCCTTACATGGAGGTAAGGAAATGCGGGTCGAACTGACCGTCACGGGGAAAGGGCAGGTGACGCTGAAAAAGGCGATCCTTGATCATCTTGGCGTTAAGCCCGGCGACCGGCTGAATATCGTCCTGAAGCCTGATGGGCGGGTTGAACTCAAGGGGGGCGGCCCTCGTCGAAGCCTTGGTAGTCTTTATGGCGCCCTCTCGCGGGAAGGGGTGGAACCGGTATCGCTCGAAGCGATGCAGGCGGCCATCGAGGATATGGCCACGCGATGAAAGTGGCGGCCGATACCAATGTTCTTGTGCGGTTCCTAACCCGGGACGATCCCGTGCAATCCGGCCGCGCAGCAGCGGTGCTGACCGAGGCGGCGGGCCTCTTCATCCCAATTCTTGTGCTGTGCGAGACGGTTTGGGTTCTTCGCCAAAGCTACAAGCTGCCGACGGTGGAAATCTTACGGGCCTTGCGCGACCTGATCGATAGCGCGGGCGTTGAGGTCGACCATCCGGCGGCGGAGGCGGGGTTAAGGATGCTCGCGGCGGGCGGTGATTTCGCCGATGGCGTCATCCTGCATGAAGCCCAGCGGGCGAAGGCGGATAAGCTCGTGACCTTCGATAGCGGTTTTGCCGCGCGTGGTGGGGGTTTTGTTCAAGATTTGAAACTCCCCCCATCCCCGGCTTGACGCCCCCGGTCGAAGCGTGTCATCTGGTCCTCGTTTCGAGGGGAGTCCCGCTAAGGGGCTGAGAGGCTTTTAGGTATCAAATACCAGCAAAGCGACCCTTAGAACCTGATCCGGTTCATACCGGCGAAGGGACCGAACGCTCGGCGTGCTATTCACCTGTATCGGGATTTGCTGCCGTCCCCCGTGTCATCCCCGCCGTACCGGGTCTGTCTCTGATCTTTATCGGGAGAGGCTCGATGCAGGAATTTAAAGTCACCACTGGGGCGCTGCCTGCGTCCGAAAAAACCTATGTTACCGGTTCGCGCGCCGATATTCGGGCGCCGCTGCGGCTTATCCACCTCCACCCATCAGCGGGGGAGCCGCCCTTTCCGGTCTATGATACCTCCGGCCCCTATAGCGATCCCACGGTGACCATCGACATTCGAAAGGGCCTGCCGCGCCCGCGCACCGCCTGGGTGGAGGCGCAGGGGGATACGGAAGCCTATGAGAGCGCCCTTGCCGCTGCCCTGCGCGCCCAAGGCTCTGCCAAGCCTTTCCCGGTGGTTCATACCCCACGCCGCGCCAAGGCCGGGAAAGCCGTGACCCAGATGGCCTATGCCCGCGCCGGGATCATCACCCCAGAAATGGAAGTGGCGGCGTTGCGCGAGAATATGGGCCGCAAGCAGGCGAAAGAAGCCTTAGCGCGCGACGGCGAACCCTTCGGCGCAGAGATCCCAGATTTCATCACGCCGGAATTTGTGCGGAAGGAAATCGCCGAAGGCCGCGCCATTTTGCCCGCCAATATCAATCACCCGGAGCTTGAGCCGATGGTGATCGGGCGGAATTTCTTGACCAAGATCAACGCCAATATCGGCAATTCCGCCGTCACCTCCAGCATGGCGGAGGAAGTGGATAAGCTGGTTTGGGCGATCCGCTGGGGCGCCGATACGGTGATGGACCTTTCGACGGGCCGCAATATCCACAATATCCGCGAATGGGTGGTGCGGAACTCCCCGGTCCCCATCGGCACCGTGCCGATTTATCAGGCCTTGGAAAAAGTAAACGGGGTTGCCGAGGATCTGACCTGGGAGATTTTCCGCGATACACTGATCGAACAGGCCGAACAGGGCGTCGATTACTTCACCATCCACGCGGGCGTGCGGCTGGCCTATATCCCGCTGACGGCAGACCGGGTGACAGGCATCGTCTCGCGCGGCGGCTCGATCATCGCCAAATGGTGCCTGGCGCATCACAAGGAAAATTTCCTCTACACGCATTTCGATGAGATTTGCGACATCTGCCGCGCCTATGACGTTAGCTTCTCCCTGGGCGATGGCCTGCGCCCCGGTTCCACCGCCGACGCCAATGACGCCGCGCAGTTTGCCGAGTTGGAAACCCTGGGCGAGCTGACCAAGATCGCCTGGGCCAAGGACTGCCAAGTGATGATCGAAGGCCCCGGCCATGTGCCGATGCATAAGATCAAGGCGAATATGGACAAGCAGTTGGCCGTTTGCGGCGGGGCGCCCTTCTATACCCTCGGGCCACTGACGACCGATATTGCGCCGGGCTATGATCACCTGACCTCGGCCATCGGCGCGGCGATGATCGGTTGGTTCGGTACCGCCTTGCTGTGCTACGTCACGCCGAAGGAGCATTTGGGCCTGCCGGATCGTAACGACGTAAAGGTGGGCGTCATCTCCTACAAGATCGCCGCCCATGCCGCCGATCTCGCCAAGGGGCATCCGGCGGCGCGGTTGCGTGATGATGCTTTGTCCCGCGCGCGCTTTGAATTCCGGTGGGAGGATCAGTTCAATCTGGCGCTCGACCCAGAAACCGCGCGGGATTTCCACGATCAAACCCTGCCGAAGGAAGCCCATAAGCTCGCGCATTTCTGCTCCATGTGCGGGCCGAAATTCTGCTCTATGCGCATCTCGCAGGAAATTCGCGACGAAGCGCGGACGGCGGGGATGGCCGAAATGTCGGAGAAATACCGCGAGGCGGGGGATCTCTATGTCCCAGCGGAGTAACCCGCGCGTCCGCGTGCTGGGGGCGGGCGTCTTCGGTCTGGCCTGCGCGGCGGAGCTTGCGGCGCGCGGGGCAGCGGTAGAAGTGTGGGACCGGGCGGAAGCGCTCGGTCTTGCCACCTGTTCCTATCTTGCGGGCGGGATGCTCGCCCCGGGGTGCGAAGCGGAAAGCGCACCACCTGCCGTGGTAGCGGCGGCGGCGGGCGGGGCTGATTGGTGGGAGGCGCAGGGGGTGCAGGTAATCCGGCGCGGCTCTCTCGTCCTCGCCGCGCCGCGTGATCAGGGGGAGTTGCCGCGCTTCCTGCGTCAATCGGTCGGGGGGCAGCGGGTGGCGGGGGCGGCGCTGGCGGCCTTGGAACCGGCGTTGGCGGAAAAGCATACCCAAGGGATTTTCTATCCCGACGAAGCCCATCTCGACCCGCGCGCTGCGCTGGCCTCTCTGGCCGAAAAGCTAAGCGTTCAGTGGGGGCGGGCGGGGCGAACGGATGATCTTGCTGGGGTCGATCTGCTGATCGACGCACGCGGCATTGCGGCGCGCCCAGAGATCGCCACCCTGCGCGCCGTGCGGGGGGAGATGATCTTGCTGCACTGCCCCGAGGTTACGATCACCCGCCCGATCCGCCTGATCCACCCGCGCCATCCCTGTTACCTCGTGCCGCGCGGCGGCGGGGCCTATATGCTCGGCGCGACGATGGTGGAGAGCGATGACCGCAAGCCGGTCACGGTCAAAGCGGCGCTCGATCTTCTCGCGGCGCTCTGGGCGGTGCATCCGGGGTTTGCCGAGGCGGAGATTTTGGAAACCGCCGCCCATATCCGCCCGGCCTACCCGGACAATATCCCGGCCGTCCGCCGCGACGGGCGGGTGATCCGGGTAAACGGCGCCTATCGTCACGGCTTCTTGCTGGCCCATCATCTGGCTCGGCAGGTGGCCGATCTGGCTCTGCAGGAGGCTGCGCAATGCGCGTGACAGTGAATGGTGAGGTGGGCGATTGGCCCGTCGAAACGCTCGGCCAGTTGGTGGCGGAATTCCTGGCCCGCACGGGTAGCGATCCCGACGCGACCGTTGCCACCGCCTGGAACCGCCTATTCGTTGGGAAGCGCCAGCGCCCGGCACTGCTGTTGAGTGAGGGCGACGAGGTGGAAATTCTCGTGCCGATGCAAGGGGGGTGACATGCGCCTCTATGATCAGACCTTTGCCAGCCGTTTGATGCTGGGGACCGCGCTTTATCCGTCGCCGCAGGTGATGGCGGACGCGACCCGGGCGGCCCGGCCTGCGCTGCTGACCGTTTCCTTGCGCCGCGAAGGGGCGGGCGGCGGCGGTTTCTGGCCGCTGCTGCAAGCGCTTTGCACCGAAACCGGCGCGCGGCTGCTGCCCAATACCGCTGGGTGCCATACGGCGCGGGAAGCGATCACCACGGGGCAGATGGCGCGCGAGGTTTTCGAGACGGAGTGGATCAAGCTCGAAGTGATCGCCGACCCCGAAACCCTGCAACCCGATCCGTTCGGGCTGGTGGAGGCGGCGCGGGTCTTGAGCGAGGACGGGTTTAAGGTTCTGCCCTATTGCACCGAAGATCTGGCAGTGGCTGAAAAACTACTGGCGGCGGGCTGCAAAGTGCTGATGCCTTGGGGTGCCCCCATCGGGTCGGCGCGTGGTCTCAATAATGTCTATGGGCTGCGGGTGTTGCGGGCGCGCTTTCCCGAGATTCCGCTGATCGTCGATGCGGGCCTTGGGGTGCCGTCCCACGCGGCCCAGGCGCTCGAACTCGGCTATGACGGCGTGCTGCTGAATACGGCGGTGGCAAGGGCCGATGATCCCGTCACAATGGCGCGGGCCTTTGCGATGGCGGTTGATGCCGGGCGGCTTGCGTATGAGGCTGGGCCGATGGCGGCGCGGGATATGGCCGCCCCCTCCACCCCCACGGTTGGTTTGGCCGCCCTTTAGAAAGAAAACCGATGCTCGATCGCTTCTATCCCATCGTCGATAAAACCGACTGGCTGACCGACTTGCTGCCGAGCGGCTACCGCTTTGTGCAACTGCGCATCAAGAACCAGCCGGAGGATTACGTGCGCCCCGAAATTGGCCGCGCGGTCAGTTTCTGCGCAGCCCACGGCATCACGCTGGTGGTGAATGATTACTGGCGCCTTGCCATCGACTTCAGAAGCCCGTGGGTCCATCTCGGTCAGGAAGATTTAGTCGAAGCCGATCTTCCCGCCCTTTGCCGCGCGGGCATCAAGATCGGTATCAGCACCCATAGCGAGGAAGAGTTGGAAACCGCCCTGGCTGCGCAGCCCGACTATGTGGCGCTAGGGCCGATCTATCCCACCAAGCTAAAGCAGATGCCCTGGGCGCCCCAAGGCATCGGGCGGATAGCTGCCTGGAAGCGACGCATCGGCGCTCTGCCGTTGGTCGCTATCGGCGGCATGACCTTGGAGCGGGCGGAGGCGGCCTATGCCGCCGGGGCCGATGCGGTGGCGGTCGTGTCGGATGTGCTGCAAGCGCCCAATCCTGAAGAGCGGGCGCGCGACTGGGTGAGGGCGACGCGATGACCGACGCGCGCTATAGCCGCCAAACGGCGGTTCCCCAAGTGGGAGATGACGGTCAGGCTAAACTGTCGGCGGCCCGGGTGCTGGTCGTCGGTGTCGGCGGCCTTGGGTGCCCGGCGCTGCTCTATTTGGCTGGGGCGGGGGTTGGCACCTTACGGATGGTCGATGCCGACCGGGTTTCCCTCAGCAATCTCCATCGCCAGACGCTGTTCGCCGAAGCCGATATCGGGCGCCGCAAGGTCGAGGCGGCAGCCGACCGGCTGCGGGCACTGAACCCCAGCCTGATTTATGAACCGCAGGCGGTGACGCTGACCGATGCCCGCGCCGATGCCCTGGTGGCGGGGTGCGATGTGGTGCTGGACGCTGCCGACAGTTATCTGGTTTCCTGCGCTTTGTCGGACGCCTGCGAGCGGGCGGGGGTGCCCCTGGTCTCGGCGTCGATCTTGGGCATGGACGGCAGCATTGGCACTTTCTGCCACCGGGCGCCGGGGTATCGCGCCGTTTTCCCGGATTTTCCCGCCCCGGCGTCTTGCGCGTCGGCGGGGGTGCTTGGTCCGGCGGTCGGGATGTTCGGCGCATGGATGGCGCAACTGGCGCTGCATCTCCTGATCGACTATCCACCCGACCCGCGCGGGCGGATATGGCGGGCCGATCTGGGGCAGGGGCGCTTTGTGCCCATCGATTTTCTGAACGCCTCTGAGGACGATCTGCCGCCGCGTCCGCTATTGCTGGCGTTGGAGGATATTCAGCCGGGCGATACGGTCGTCGATCTGCGGTCTCCGGTGGAGCGGGCGGCACTGCCCTGTCCGGGGGCGCTGACGGCGGTGCCGGAGGTTGTGCCGGGGCGGCTCGTCCTCGCCTGTGCCTCCGGGCGGCGGGCGCTGGCGGCGGCGGAGCCGCTGTTCGACGCCAACTCGGACTGGGCTATCGCCATTCTGGCACTCGGGGTGCCCGCATGAAGGCGGTTCTGGTGATCGGCGGAACCGATTCGAGTGGCGGGGCCGGGTTAGTGCAGGACGGGCGCGTGCTGGATGCCTTTGGCTGCGCCGCCCGGTTGGTCGTGACCGCCGTAACGGCCCAGGGGCGCGGCGGGGTGACGGCGGTGCAGGCGATGCCGCGCGATATTGTGCTGGCCCAGATCGCAGCGGTGGCGAGCCTCGGGCCGGTTGCCGCCATTAAAATCGGGCTGATCCCCGACACGGCGACGGGGGCGCTGCTTGCCGAAGCGCTACCCCGCCTTTGGCCGCAGGCGCCGATCATTCTCGATCCGGTCTTAAGCGCCAGTGCGGGCGGGGCGCTGCGCGGCGGGGCCGATTTCGGGGCGCTTTGGTCGCTTGCCGCCCTGGTCACCCCGAATTTACCGGAAGCGGCGGCGCTGCTGGCGGCGCCGGAAGCGCCGAACCGCCGGGCGATGACCGCGCACGCTAAGGCGCTGCGCGCGCGCGGGGCGAAGGCCGTGCTGCTGAAAGGCGGGCATCTGTTGGGCGAGAGTGCCGCCGATCTGCTGCTGACGGAGGGTAGCGGGCGCTGGTTCAGCGGGCCGCGCCTGCCGGGCCAGCGCCGGGGGACGGGCTGTGCCTTGGCAACGGCGATTGCCGCCGGGCTGGCGCAGGGCCGGGATCTGCCCGGGGCGATTGTGGCCGCACGGCGCTGGCTGCGCACCACCTGGCCAAAAGCAGCGGTCCCGGCGGGGCTGGCCGCATGACCGGTGCCCCGATGCTGCTCTCGGTTAACGGTCTTGCCGCAGGCTATGGCGCCGGGCGGGTGCTGGATGGAGTGGATTTTGCGCTTGCCCCCGGCCAGACGCTCGCCGTTCTGGGACGGAACGGCGCGGGCAAAACGACACTGCTGAAAAGCCTGCTCGGGTTAACCCAGCTACAGGCGGGGCACCTCCTGTTCGCGGGGCAGGATATGACCCGTTGGCCGCCTGAACGGCGGGCAATCGCGGGAGTTGGCTGGGTTCCGCAGGAACGGGCGATTTTCCGCTCGTTGACCGTTTTCGAAAACCTTGCCGCCGTCGCCCGGCCCGGCGCTTGGACCCCGGCACGGGTTCTGGAGCTATTTCCCAAGCTCGCGGTCCTGCGTCACCATAAAGGCGATCAGCTTTCGGGGGGGGAGCAGCAGATGCTGGCCCTCGGGCGGGCCTTGACCCTCAATCCGCGCCTGCTGCTGCTCGACGAACCGACCGAAGGGCTGGCCCCGGTGATCGTCGAGGAGGTGATGGCAGCCTTGCGACGGATCTTTACCGAGGAGGGGATGGCTGGAATCATCGTGGACCAGCATGCCCAACGCATCTTACGTCTGACCGATACGGCACTTGTGTTGGAGCGCGGACGGATCGCCTTCAGCGGCCCGAGCACGGCTCTTTCCGCCGACCCATTGTGGATGGAACGCCTGCTGGGCGTCGGTCAGGCGGCCTCGTAAAGCGCCTCGATCTCCGAGCTGTGCTGCACGAAGAGCCTCAGCAGATGCGGGTCGAAATGCTCGGGCTTCGTCCGTCCGTCGCCCTTTGTCATGATGGTCATGGTGTGGGCGTGATCGAAGCTCGATTTGTAAGCCCGCGGCGTGCGCAGCGCGTCGTACACATCGCAAAGGGCGACAATGCGCGCTTCTTCGGGCACGGCACCGCCCGCCAGCCCATCGGGATAACCGCTGCCGTCATAAGTTTCATGGTGGTGGCGGGCAACGAGCGTGGCAATGCCGAACCCTTCGCCGCCAAAGGCCACCAGCATCTCCGCTCCCAGGGGGCCGTGATCGCGCACATGGGCTTTATCGGCATCGGTTAAGGGGCCGGTCTTCCCGAGAATAGCCGCGTCCAGCCTCAGCTTGCCGATATCGTGCAGCACGGCGGCTTCGGCCAGTTTCGCCAGCCAACCGCTATCGGTTCGTCCGGCCAACCGCCCGACAAGATGGGCGAGGGCGCCGAGGCGGCTCGAATGGTGGCGCAACTCGCGGTCGGTCGCCAAACTGTCTTCGATCTGGCGCCATAGGGCCGGGGGCAGCGCCTGGAAGACCCGGTTGCCGAAACAGGCCGATGGCCCTAGGGCGGTTTCCGTCGCCCACGGCAAGTGATGCGCCATATGATGTCCCTCCCCCCAGAGGCTGCGAGAGCGGCCATAAGCGTTTTGGGTGCAAAATCGCTTATTTCTGCTCGCTTTGGGGGATACTGTCAGGAATTGCAGGGATTTGGCTATATAAAATGCTTATGCCTGGGATGACAGTCAGGAAAGGCTAGGTGTGATCGTAGAGGCGCTGGATCTCGGGACCGTGGTGCTGAAACAGGGCCAATAGGGCGGGGTCGAACTGTTCCGGCTTTGTGCGGGCGTCGCCCTTCAGCAGGATCGTCATGGTTTCGGCGTGGCTGACCGGCGGCTTATAGGCGCGCGGCGAGCGGAGGGCATCATAGACATCGCAGAGGCCGACGATCCGCGCTTCGAGCGGAATGGCTTCGCCGCGCAACCCATCCGGGTATCCCGACCCATCGAATTTTTCATGGTGACTGCGGGCAACAAGGGCGGAGAGCGCATAGGCCTCGCCGCCGTCCTCCGTCAAAAGCGCGTGGCCGAGGGTGCTATGGCTGCGGATATGACCAACTTCGTCCGGCGTGAGCCGCCCCGGCTTCAGAACGATCTGCTGATCCAACCGTACCTTGCCGATATCATGCAGTACGGCGGCTTCCGCCAGCCGGTCCAGCCCGCCCGCATCATAGCGGTTGGTTTTCGAGCCGAGGAAATGCGTCAACAGGCCAAGCCGATGACTATGATCACGCAGATCGGCATCGGTATGAAACGCTGGCTGCACTTTGGTCAGAAGGCGCGGCGGCAAAGCCGATAAGACCCGGTCGCCGAAGCCGGAAAAATCCGGCCTGCCGCCCGCGTCTAAGCGATCCCGTGTATGATGATCCCGTGTCATGTGCCGCCCTGTATTCCCCCACAGAGCGTAAGACTATTCGTTAACAGCGCGCCTGCCTATGGAAAACCACGCGCTTTCTAAGAATTATTCGCAGGTGTCTTACGGGCGTTACCCCGCGACGGTTGCAGGCGTAAAGGCAATTCCCTGCGCCAGTCGCACCGAAACCCGCCCGGCTTTTACCGCAGGATCGGCGGCGAGCACGGCCTGAAGGTCTGCCTCTGTTTTTCCTGGGGCGGCCACTGCGACGCCCAGCACATCGCTATCACCGAAAATCGCACAGACGATGGCCAGCGACCCATCGCGCAGCCGGTCCACCATATGGCGGGCATGTTCCCACTGCTGGGGTTGGGTTTCGGGATCGTCGAACCGGGGGCCTTTGCCCAGGATGAACAGCGGGCGGGGCGGGGTGCTGCTGAGCAGGGCCTGAAGCGTCGCATCGTCGGTCGTCATGCGCGTCTCGCCAAGGTTAGGGGGAGGCGCGTAAGTCTAAAACAAGACCGGCGGATGGGACCAGCAGAGTCTGCAACTGAACGACGATTTGCATAGCGTGATCGCCGCCCAGGATTTCGGCAAGATCGGCGTTTTGCGCAGCAATCGCCTCGATCAGCCCCTCATGCTCGTCGGAATATTGCGCGGGTAGCCGGTCATCGAACCGTTTGTAGTAAAGCCGCAATAGGCGCATGCCCTCGTTCAGCAGCCGGGCAAAAAACTCGGCGTAATAGGGGTTCTGGCCCGCCGCAGCGATGGCGAGGTGAAAATCGCGGTTGGTGTGCAGCATAGCGAGCGCGTCTTGCCGGTCAACAGCGGCTAGGAACTTAGCCTGGGCCGCCATGATTGCATCCAGATCGGCCTCCGTCCGGCGCTGGGCGGCCAAGCGGCAGGACAGGCGATACATCAGCGTCAACGCATCAAGATAGGGCGGCAGGCTTGAGAAATCGAGCACCGAAACGATGGTGTTGCGGTTCGGCAGGGTCGAGGCCAGCCCTTCCGCGACGAGCCTTACCAAGGCTTCGCGAACCGGGGTGCGGGAGGTGCCGAAGCGGTCCGACAGGCCGGTTTCATCCAGCGGATCGCCGGGCGCCAGGGTGAGGTTCAGAATATCCTGCTTCAGCGCCTCATAGATCACCGGAGAGGCGGAGCCGCGCGGCGCGGGGCGGGGGGCTGGGCTCGCGTCGGGCGTCTCGGGCATGCGGGCGGGTCTCTCTCGTAAAAACTGGCCGGAGTTTACCGAAAGTCGATGCAGTTTGTCGACAGGTCTTGACGGGCGCTTTCTTTTGGATACAAGATGTCGACATAACCCCTTCAGCCTGGGAGGCCCGAATGTCCGATCCCCGCAAAACTTGGCGCGGCATGTTCCCCGCCGTCACGACGCAGTTTCATGCCGATTTCTCGCTGGACCTTCCGGCGACGGGGCGCGTGATCGAAGCCCTGATCCGCGACGGGGTCTCGGGCCTCGTCATGTGCGGTACGGTCGGTGAAAACTGCTCCCTAACCCGCGATGAGAAGGGGGAGTTGATCGCGCTCGCCGCTTCCGTCGCCAAGGGGCGCGTACCGGTCATCGTCGGCGTTGCGGAATATACGCCGGTGTTTGCGGCCGAAACGGCGAAGCTGGCCCAGGCGAAGGGCGCCGATGGGCTGATGGTCATGCCGCCGATGGTTTATCCGGCCAAACCGCGCGAGACGCTGGCGCATTTCCGCACCGTTGCGGCGGCCTCTGATCTGCCGATTATGATCTATAACAACCCGCCGTCGTACCGGACCGACGTTACCCCGGCGATGCTGGCGACCTTGGCGGATGTCGATACGATCGTCGCCTTCAAGGAATCGTCGGGCGATACCCGCCGCCTCGTCGATGTGCGCAATATGACCGGCGACCGGTTCATTCCCTTCTGCGGACTGGACGATGTGGTGCTGGAATGCGTTGCCCTCGGCGCAGTCGGCTGGGTTTCGGGCATGTCGAACGTCTTCCCGCGTGAAGGGGAAACCCTGTTCCGCCTGGTGCGCGACGGGCGTTTGGCCGAAGCCATGCCGATCTACGATTGGTTCATGCCGCTGTTGCATCTCGATGCCCGCCCCGACCTCGTGCAGTGCATTAAGCTTTGCGAGCATATCATGGGCCGGGGCACCGATTTGACCCGCCCGCCGCGCTTGGCGCTCGATGCGTCGGAACGGGCCGAGGTCGAGGCAATGATGAAAACGGCGCTCGCCAACCGGCCGTCCCTGCCGGACGTTGGCTTGCCGCCCGCGTAAACACAGGAAATCGGTGGCCTAGGCCACCGTGGGAAGGGGCTTTCCGCCGGGCCGATCCCTGGGGTTCGGTCGGAAAGCCCCCTCAACCCGAATGGGGGCGGGGGACGAGATGCGGATTATGATCATCGGCGCGGGCATTATCGGCGTGACGGCGGCCCATGCGCTGCTCGATGCTGGGTGCGAGGTGACGCTGGTTGATCCCGGCGGCATTGCCGCCGGGGCCTCGCAGGGGAATGCCGGGTGGATCGCCCATGTTGATATTCTGCCGCTCGCCTCACCGAAAGCTTGGCGCAATCTGCCGCGTTGGCTGATGGACCCGCTGGGGCCGCTCGCCATTCGTCCGGCCTATCTGCCGACATTGGCGCCCTGGCTGCTGCGTTTTCTGGCCGCGAGTCGCCCACATCGGGTGGAAGCCAGCACCCGCGCGCTGGCCGATCTCAACGGTCAGGCCCTGCGCGCTTGGGAGGACCGGCTGGCGGGGCTCGGTCTCGGTCACCATTTGCGCCCGCGCGGCTTTCTGACCGTCTGGGATAATCCCGCTCTAACCCCGACGATGGCCGCCCTGGCCAAAACCCAGGGCGGTTACGGTATTCCCTCCCAAGTGCTCGACCGTTCAGGGGTGACGGCGCTGGAACCCGTGCTGGAGGATGGGGCCTCGGCGGGCGGCATTTGGTACCCGACCGGGTGCCATGTGTCCGACCCGGCCGTGCTAACCCGGGCGCTTGGCACGGCGGCGTTGGAACGGGGCGCACGCTTGGTGCAGGCGGAGGTGCGGGGCCTATCGGACGATGGGTCGCGCGCCTCCGTCGTGCTTGCGAGTGGCGAAATCCTGGTGGCGGACGCGGCCATCCTCGCCGCCGGGGCCTGGGCCAAGCCGCTGGCGGCGCAGGTGGGCGATGCCGTGCCGCTGGATACGGAGCGCGGCTATAATGTGACCCTCCCATCGGGCAGCCTGGGGCTAACCCGCCCCGTGATCTTTGAAGGCCACGGGTTTGTCATCTCGCCCTTGGATAGCGGCGACCGGCTGGGCGGCGCAGTGGAGTTCGCGGGCCTCAAGGCCGAACCGAACTATGCCCGCGTCGATGCGCTGATTGCCCGCGCCCGCCGCTTTGTTCCGAACGGGAGGTTTGATGGCGGCACGCGCTGGATGGGCTTCCGGCCCTCGATCCCCGACTCGTTGCCGGTCATTGGCCCATCACGCACTGCCCGCCGGGTCTTTCATGCCTTCGGTCACGGTCACTATGGCTTGACCCAAGCCGCGATCACCGCCGAAATCCTTGCGGCGCAGGTTTTGGGGCGACCCACGCCGCTCAACGCCGCGCCGTTCTCCGCCCAGAGGTTCTAAGATCATGGCGCGCCACACGTTTTTCTGTATTGACGGCCACACTTGCGGCAATCCCGTCCGCGTCGTTACCGGCGGGTCGATCCCGGTGTTGAAGGGCGACACGATGTTCGAGCGTCGCCAGCATTTTCTGGCAGAATTCGATTGGATTCGCCTGAGCTTGATGTTCGAGCCGCGCGGGCACGACATGATGTCGGGCAGCATCCTGTATCCGCCGACCCGGCCCGACTGCGATGTCGCCATTCTGTTCATCGAAACCTCCGGCTGCCTGCCGATGTGTGGCCACGGCACCATTGGCACGGTGACGACGATGATCGAACACGGGCTGGTAACCCCGCGCGAACCCGGCCTGCTGAAGCTCGATACTCCCGCCGGACTGGTGGAAGCGCGCTATACGATGGACGGGCCGTTCGTTACCAGCGTGACGCTGACCAATGTGCCGTCCTTCCTGCTGGGCCGCGATTATAAGGTCGATCTGCCGGGTTTCGGGCCGATCAGCGTCGATGTCGCCTTTGGTGGCAATTTCTACGCCATCGTCGAACCGCAGCCGGGGTATGCCGATCTGACCGATTTGCAGCCGTCGGAAATCCTGGCGCTTAGCCCCAAGCTGCGCACAGCTTTCAACGCAACACATAGCATCGTTCACCCGACCAATCCGGCGCTGAATAAGCTGACCCATGTGCTATGGACCGGCAAACCGCAAACGCCGGGTGGCACGGCGCGCAATGCGGTCTTCTATGGCGATAAGGCGATTGACCGGTCGCCCTGCGGGACGGGCACGTCCGCCCGTATGGCACAATTGCACGCCACCGGGCGACTGAAGGTCGGCGAGGATTTCGTTCACGAAAGCATCATCGGCTCCACCTTCACCGGGCGGGTTGCGGCGGAAACCGAGGTAGCAGGCCGCCCGGCGATCATTCCGTCGATCCAAGGCTGGGCGCGGGTGACCGGGCTCAACACGATCTACGTGGATGACCGCGACCCGTTCTGGAAAGGGTTCCAGGTCGCCGACCAATAGCCCCGTCCGGGCGTTTTTGCAGCGCACCATTGCGTTTATGACCGAGGTTGAGCGATTTTCTTTATCGCTCATTCCTCTTATCGTTCGATCATAGCTTTGATCATACGATTAAGAGGATCAGCCGATGCGCGCTGACGCCCCCGCACTGCCCGGCGATGCCCTTACCCTTTCTGGGATGAAGCTGTTTCTGATCATCCTAGCCCTGGCCTGTGGCGGGCTGGGGATCGGCACCGGCGAGTTTGCGATTATGGGGCTGCTGCCGAATGTGGCGGCTAGTTTCGGCGTCAGCATCCCGCACGCGGGCTGGGTGATCACGGCCTATGCGGCGGGTGTGGTGATCGGTGCGCCCTTGATCGCCGTTGCCGGGGCGAAGCTATCGCGGCGGCGCTTGCTGCTGCTGTTGATGATCGCTTTTACGCTTGGCAATTTCGCCAGTGCCGCCGTTCGCAACATCGACCAATTGTTGATCATCCGCTTTCTGACCGGTCTGCCGCATGGCGCCTATTTTGGTGTTGCCGCCCTGGTCGCCGCGTCCCTGGTGCCGCTCGAAAAACGCACCCAGGCGGTGGGCTACGTCATGCTCGGGCTAACGGTCGCGACGCTGCTGGGCACGCCGATTATGGCGATTCTGGGCGAAGCGCTGAACTGGCGCGTGATGTTCTTTGCCGTCGGCCTGATCGGCGCGCTGACGCTGACTTTGCTGTGGCTGCATCTGCCGCAGGATAAACCGACCGTCAAAGCCAGCGTTATGTTGGAACTCAGCGCCTTTATGCGCCCGCAGGTGCTGCTAACGCTGCTGCTGGCGGCAACCGGTTTCGGCGGCATGTTCTCCATCTTCAGCTATATCGCCGCGACCGCGACCGATTATGCCGGGCTGTCCGTGGCGATGGTGCCGGTGATCATGGTGCTCTTTGGTCTTGGGATGAATGCCGGGAACCTGATCGGGTCGCGCCTTGCCGATAAATCGCTGATGGGCACCATTGGCGGCATGCTGGTATTCAATATTCTGGTGATGACCGGTTTCGGGCTGACCGCGCATCTGCCCTGGGCGCTATGCCTGACCATCTTCCTGCTCGGCTGCACCTTTGCGGCAGGACCGGCGGTTCAGACCCGGCTGATGGATGTGGCGCGCGATGGGCAGACGCTGGCGGCCGCGTCGATGCATTCCGCCTTCAATATCGCCAACGGCCTCGGTGCCTGGCTGGGCGGTTGGGTGATCGCCGCCGGGTTCGGCTATCCGGCGACGGGTTATGTGGGGGCAGCGATGTCGGTCTTCGGGCTGGGGGTTTTTGGCGTGTCGCTGTGGCTGGAGCGGCGGGCCGCTCACGCTGCCAGCCAATAGGCCCCGGCCCCCACGGCAATCGCGGTTAGGCTGCTGACCGCGATATACAGCCCCAGCCGGGGCGCGCCGAGGGCAATCGCCATTCCCGCCTTCGACAACGTATTGGTCGTGACCGCAATCGCGATGCCGATGGCGGCAGTCGGCACCGCGAGGCTTTCTTGGCTGAGCCGCGCCAGCGAGAGGGTGAGCGCATCGACATCGGCGAGGCCGGAGGTTGCCGCGAGCATATAGAGACCCGTATCGCCGAAATGCGCCGCGATCAGCTTGGCGGCCAGCATAGTAACCGCAATGAACCCGGCGAGCTTCAGCGCCACGCCGAGTTCAAGCGGGTTTTGCAGGGTCAGCGCCGTGCCGTCCTGGGTTGCCTGCCCCCGCAGCATCAAGAGTGCCGCCGCCCCGAGAAACACGAGGCCCGCTGCCCCCAGCGGCACCGCCAGCGGCAGAATGATCGCGCGGTTTAGGGAGGCGGCGACGATGAAGACGCGCAAGATCATCACCGCGCCCGCCAGCAATATTCCCCCGGCCAGCACCGCCGTGCCCTGGGGTTCGGTTTTGGAGACGCGGGAGAGGGTGACGGTCACCGCCGTCGAGGACGAAAGCCCGCCCGCCAGTGCCACCAGCGCAATCCCCGCCCGCGCGCCGATAATCCGCACGGCGCCATAGCCGACGAAGGATAGGGCGGCGATGATAATCGCCAGCACCCAAATTTCCGCCGGGTTGATCGCCTGCCACGGGTCAATCGGCGCGTTCGGCAGGATCGGCAGCAGCAGGAAGCTCATCGCCAGCAGCACCAGACCCGCCCGCACCTCCGGCCACGTCAGGTTGCGCACCCAGGCGTGCAGCGGTTGCTTGAGCGCGAGCAGAATGGTCAGCGCGACGGCGGCGGCGATGGCGATATGGGCGGTACCGAGCGCGGCATAGGCCCCCAGCGCAAAGGTGGCCAGCCCAGCAATCGCCCCGGTCACGCTATAGTTTTTCTCCCCGACCGCCGCGCGCCAGTGAAACGCGCCAAAGACCCCGGCGAACCCCACGAAGGCCAGCCCCAGCACCAGCGGCCCGGTGAGTGGCACCAGCAACCCGCAGACGCCGCCGAGCAGCCCGGTAATCGCATAGGTCCGCACCCCTGCCACCCGCGCGCCATCCTCCCCCTCGCGCGCCTGCCAGCCGCGCTCCAGCCCGACGAGCAGTCCGATGGCAAGGGCGATGGCGAGGCGGGTGAGAAGGGGGTCGAGGGTCGGCATAATCACCATTCGGTTAGCGTAGCGGGCTTGAGTGTATCTCCTCTCCACGTCCTTGTCATAGGCGGGACCGGGGCTATCAGGACGTTGAGGCGACGGTCATCAAATGCCTGCCATCCGACTGGGGCACAAAACGGCAATCCCGACCCAAGAATTGCCGGATGATCACAGCAGCGCTAAGACTATGGGCGCTCGGTTTAACAGTGGTAAAACTGCCACCATTGGCCAGGGCAAACGGCAAGAGTAGTTGATCGGCCAGATAGGGGCCTACGACGGCGTTTGAGGTGAGGTACCCCTGCATCCGGGCGACGGCTGTCTTGGCGATCTGCTCTGCTGGAACCCCCAACTGCCCGAAGCCCGCGACGATTTCCGTTACCTGGTCGAACCGGGCTTCCAGCAGAAGGGCATTTCCCGGCCCCTGGTCGGGGGGGAGTTCTTCAATCTGCACCTGCTGTTCATCAAGCCCCATTTGACTGCGGACGCATCTAATTTCCCGCACGGCAATATCGGCGGGAATCCCAGCATAGAGGGCCTTGGCGGAAAGCGCCTGTAAGGCCCCCCGCTCGCAGTGCGACACGGGGCGCAGGGGGGCAGGGGTGACCGACACCTCGATCTGCCCGCCGCCACGGGGATAAAACCCCGGGCGCACTAGGCGCGCGTCGATCTGGGGTCCCATGCGATTGAGAATAGGGATCAACGTGCGTGCGGTAAAATCGAAGGGCGGCGCCGCCAGGGCATGGGTGCCGCCCTCCAGCACAAGGCGGGACGGTTTATCGGCCAGAAGTAAGGGCATCAGCAGGGTTTGCAGCACAAGGCCCGTCGATCCGGCGGTCCCGACGGCGAAATGATACTCCCCTGGAACGATTTTTCCCGGATGGAAAATGATCTCCGTCGAGCCGACCGCCAACCCCTCGCACGTCGCCGTGCCGATGGTGCAGGCGGCCTCCAGACTGGTCAGATGCTGGCGCATCAGTCCTGGCTTGGGTCGCCCACCGCGAATTCCGGTCACCCGCATCGGCTGCCCGGTGATCAGGGACAGGGCGCAGGCATAGCGCAAAATCTGGCCGCCGCCTTCCCCCGCCGATCCATCAATCGTGATCATGCTTCTAGCCCTTAACGCAAACGACCTGTTTTAACGTGTGAATAACCTCCACCAAATCGGTCTGGGCAGCCATCACGGCATCGATGGGCTTATAGGCTTTCGGCGTTTCATCGATCACCCCGTCATCTTTGCGGCACTCGACGCCGGCGGTATCGTGAATATGCTCCGCCAACGAGACGCGCTTCTTCGCTTCGGTGCGTGACATGATGCGACCGGCCCCGTGAGAGCAGCTATGGAACGACTGGGGATTCCCAAGCCCGCGAACGATGAAGGATTTCGCCCCCATCGACCCCGGAATGATCCCGAGAACCCCCTTGCCCGCATGAACAGCGCCTTTCCGCGTGATCAATAGGTCATCGCCGAAATGCCGCTCGCGCGTCACATAATTATGGTGACAGTTAACCGCTTCCAATTCGGCGTCGAAGGGTTTGGGGATCACCCGGCGCAGCGCGGCGATCACGTTCAGCATCATCACCTTGCGGTTTAAGGCCGCGAAATCCTGCGCCCAGCCAACCGCCTCGACATAATCATCGAAATGCGCGGTGCCTTCCTGGAAATACGCAAGATCGGCGTCGGGCAGATTGATCTGCCAGGTGCGCATATCTTCCTTCGCAAGCTCGATAAAGAAGGTGCCAATCGCGTTACCGACCCCGCGGGAGCCGGAATGGAGCATCACCCAAACGCAGGCGGCCTCATCAAGACAGAGTTCGATGAAATGGTTGCCCGTGCCAAGGGTGCCGAGATGGGTCAGGCTATTGGCTTTCGCGAGATGCGGGTATTTATCCGTCAAGCGCTTAAACCGGTCGGCGAGGGTAGCCCAAGCGGCGATGATGGCGGGCGGCGGATCGCCCCAAGCGCCAGGATCGCGCTTGCCCCGTCGCACGTCGCGGCCATGGGGCACCGCCCGCTCGATAGCGGTGCGGATCGCTTCCAGACTGTCGGGTAAATCCTGGGCCATGAGCGAGGTGCGGGCCGCCATCATGCCGCAGCCAATATCCACCCCAACGGCCGCCGGGATTACGGCGCCCTTTGTTGGAACGACCGATCCCACGGTTGCGCCGATGCCAACGTGAACATCAGGCATCGCTGCCACATGGTGGCAAACGAAGGGCATCTGCGCCACCCGCGCCAACTGCTCGCGCGCCTTGTCTTCCACCGGTACGCCGCGCGTCCACATTTTCAACGGCACGCCGCCTGGGATCGGCTCTAAATCATACTGCATCATTTTTGTTCCTATTTTTATCTCCAAGGGGGGCGACGGGCCTGATCCAGCCGCCCCCCAACCTGCCGCTGCCGGATTATGCGATCCAACCCGACGCCGTTATGATTGCGAGGCGCATGCCAAACCGGTCGGTCCACAGAAATAATTTTCTAATCGATTGATATGTTTTGATCATTTCTAAAGCGCAGTCGCAGTCTTACCCGGTTACCCATTCCCTGGATTGGGAAAATTTATCGACATCGATAAAAATTTATCCTAGAAGATAAGGATGAAACCGCTCGTCGTCATTGGCTTTCTCGGCTCCACGCTGGACGGCAGCAAATTTGCGCCGTCGCGCTGGATGAAGTGGCGTCCAACGGTGGGCCTGACGATGCACCCCGATTTGCGGGTGGATCGGCTGGTGCTGCTGCACCGTTCGGTCCATAGCCCATTGGCGGCCTATGTGGCGGGGGATATTGCGGCGGTTTCCCCTGAAACCCGGGTGGAGCCGCATGTGCTCGATTTTTCCGACCCGTGGGATTTTGAAGAAGTTTATGGAAGGCTTCTCGATTTCGCCCGAGCCTATCCGTTTGATCCCGAGACGGAAGACTATCTGATTCATATCACCACCGGCACGCACGTTGGCCAGATCTGCCTGTTTTTGCTGACGGAGGCGCGCTATCTGCCCGGGCGGCTGCTGCAAACCCAGCCCAAAAGCGGCAGTGCCGAGGCGGCGGGCCTCTATTCGATCATCGATCTCGATCTTTCGCGGTATGACAGCATCGCCAGCCGCTTTGCCGTGCAGGCGGCGGAGGGCAGTTCGTTCCTGAAATCGGGCATCGAGACCCGCAACCCGGCCTTTAACCGGATGATCGATGAAATCGAGCGGGTGGCGACGCGCAGCCGGGCGCCGATGCTGCTGATGGGGCCGACCGGCGCCGGGAAAAGCCAACTCGCCCGCCGCATCTACGACCTGAAGCGCCTGAAGCATCAGGTGAAAGGCCCGTTCGTCGAGGTGAACTGCGCGACCTTAAAGGGCGATGGCGCGATGAGTGCGCTGTTTGGGCACCGTAAGGGGGCCTTTACCGGCGCGGTCGCGGATCGCCCCGGGTTGCTGCGCAGTGCCGACGGCGGCATGCTGTTTCTCGATGAGATCGGCGAGCTTGGGCTCGACGAGCAGGCGATGATCCTGCGGGCGATTGAGGACAAGCGCTTTCTGCCCGTTGGCGCGGACCGGGAGGTGACGAGCGATTTTCTGGTGATCGCCGGAACCAACCGCGACCTTGCGGCAGCGGTGACGGCGGGGCAGTTCCGCGACGATCTTTTGGCCCGCCTTAACCTTTGGACCTTTACCCTGCCCGGCCTTGCCACGCGGCGGGAGGATATAGCCCCCAATCTTGACTATGAACTCGACCGGTTCGCGGCGCGGGAGGGCACGCGCGTGACCTTCAATAAAGAAGCGCGCCTGCGCTTTCTGGCCTTCGCTACCGGGGCAGACGCGGCTTGGCCCGGCAATTTCCGCGATCTCGCCGCCAGCGTTACCCGCATGGCGACCCTTTGTCCGGCGGGCCGCATCGACCTTGCCACCGTAACCGCCGAAATCGACCGCCTGACCCGCCTGTGGCACCGGGGGCCTGCCGACGATGGTTTAGCCGCTCTCCTGCCCCCGGAAACCCTGGCGGCGCTCGATCCGTTCGACCGGGTGCAACTGGCCCATGTGATCGCTACCTGCCGCACCAGCCGCTCGCTCTCCGACGCGGGCCGCACCCTCTTCGCCGCCTCCTTAGCCCATAGAACCTCCAGCAACGACGCCGACCGGCTTAGCAAATACCTGACCCGGTTCGGACTGAGTTGGAAGAAGGTGCGGGGGGAATAGGCGGTCTGGTATTCGCCCCGTTCGCTGGGCGACTTTAAGTCAAACAGACAAATTTTTTTACGCTCTATCATCCTTGGACCGAGCGCACACCCCGGCTATGGTGCAACGCTAAGGCGAGATTGGATCAGAGTGTGATGGGATGATCGAAGCGTTTATCACGCGATGGCAGGGGAACGAGGGCGGGCAGGAGCGGGCGAACTACTGATAATCTTGTTGATGCAGAATTCTAGGGGGCTACCATGACGCTTATTTCTGATTTCATTGCCAAAGTTCAGTCCATCCACAAAACCGGTGCAGCCACCGAACATACCTACCGTCCCGCGCTGGAAACGCTACTAAGCGGGTTAGAAAAGGGTACCACCGCCCTCAACGAACCCAAGCGGGTGAAGTGTGGTGCGCCGGACTTTATTGTGCAGCGAGGCGAGATCGTTGTTGGCCATGTCGAGGCTAAAGACATCGGCCTTGACCTGCGTGCCATGCGGGATGCGAACAAGGATCAGCAGCAGCGTTATCTTAAGGCTCTACCGAACTTAGTCTATACTAACTGCCTAGATTGGGATTTCTACCGAAACGGTGAACGCTTCGCTTCCGTGACTATCGCCGACTATTTGATGGGCATTCAACCGAGGCCGGAGGAATATGTTCGTCTCGAAAATTTGCTGCGCGAGTTCATTGCTCAGAAGCCGCAATCTATCACTTCGTCACGTACACTGGCCGAGATGATGGCCGGCAAAGCGGGTCTCATCAAGGACGTACTGTTCAAGGTGCTGCGGGACGACAAAGAATTGCAGACCGATTTGGGCGGGCAATATAAGGCGTTCCGCGAACACCTGATCCACGACATCAAAATCGAGGACTTTGCCGACATCTACGCCGAAACCATCGCTTATGGTATGTTCGCTGCTCGCTTACATGATACAAATTTGGATACGTTTACCCGGCAAGAGGCGCTGGAATTACTGCCCAAATCTAATCCGTTTCTACGTAACCTGTTCAGCTTTGTGGCCGGGCCAAACCTTGATGACAGTATCCGTTGGATCATTGATGATTTGGCGAACGTCTTCCAGGCCGCAAATGTTGCCGAGTTGATGCAAGATTTCGGGAAGTTGACCGGGCAAAACGACCCCTTCTTGCACTTTTATGAAACCTTTCTTGCCGCGTATAACCCGGCAAAGCGCAAGGCGCGGGGCGTCTGGTACACCCCGGAACCCGTGGTCAATTTCATCGTTCGCGCGGTGGACGAGGTTTTACTCACCGAGTTCGGTCTGGCAGATGGGCTGGCGGATACATCTAAAATAACAATCAACATCGACACCAAGTTCAATGATGCCAAAGGAAAGGCAATCAGCGAGAAACGGGAGATCCACAGGGTTCAAATTCTCGATCCTGCTACTGGAACCGGAACCTTTCTGGCAGAAGTTATCAAGCAGATTGCCCCCAAGGTCAAAGGCGTGGCCGAAGGTATGTGGTCGGGGTACATAGAGCGTGATTTGATCCCACGCCTGCACGGTTTCGAGTTGCTGATGGCTTCTTATGCCATGTGCCACATGAAGCTGGACATGATCCTGGGCGAGTTAGGCTATCGCCCCAGCAAAGCGCCACCCAGGCTGTCCGTCTATCTAACCAACAGCCTCGAAGAGGGCGAACGCGAGGTTCGTGATCTGTTTATGGCGCAATGGCTGACCCGCGAGGCGCAAGAGGCAAACATCATCAAGCGCGACATGCCGATCATGTGCGTCCTTGGGAACCCGCCCTATTCCGGTGTGAGTTCCAACACGGGTGAATGGGCCACCAATCTGATAGACCCCTACAAGAAAGAACCCGGCGGTAAGGTAAAGCTCAAAGAGCGGAACCCTAAGTGGGTCAATGACGATTACGTGAAGTTCATTCGTTTTGCCGAACATATGATTTCCAAGACGGGCGAGGGCGTTCTAGGGTTCATCACCAACCACGGTTACATCGATAGCCCAACCTTCCGGGGGATGCGCTG
Source organism: Elstera cyanobacteriorum (assembly GCF_002251735.1). Lineage (NCBI taxonomy): Bacteria > Pseudomonadati > Pseudomonadota > Alphaproteobacteria > Rhodospirillales > Rhodospirillaceae > Elstera > Elstera cyanobacteriorum. The sequence goes on from NZ_NOXS01000029.1 coordinate 126,217, forward strand.
GCATCTGATGCAGAGCTTCGACAAGCTCTATGTCCTCGACCTGCACGGCAACTCGAAGAAGAAAGAAGTCGCACCCGATGGATCAAATGATGTCAACGTTTTCGATATTATGCAGGGCGTGGCCGTCCTGATCGGCGTGAAACATCGCAAGAAGAGCGAGGCCGCAAAGAAGCTACCCGGTCCAGCTGAGGTATTCCATGCTGAATTCTGGGGGGCACGGCGGCAAAAGTATAGCCGCTTGCAACAGTCCAGTTTGGATAGTCTATCCTGGACCAAGCTGGACCCTGACCCAAAATATCTGATGTTCTATCCGATCAACCGGAAGCTCTTGGAAGCCTATGACGCAGGCTTTGAGCTTTCGCAGTTCATGCCTATGAACCAGATCGGATTCCAGTCGCACCGGGACGGCTTTGCCGTCGCCTTCGACAAGAATGTGATGAAAAAGCGCTTCGCTGACATGCTCGATGAACGGCTGTCGGATGATGATCTGAGACGGCGCTATAAACTGACCGACAATCGGGATTGGCAAGTTCAAACAGCAAGGAGTCGTGCAAAAGCGGATGCAGGCCTAGAGGATCGTATTGTGCCTTGTGACTATCGGCCTTTTGATCGGCGATTCTGTATGCTGGATGAAACGGCGATGGACTATCCTCGTTGGACCCTTCTCAAGAATGCCCTATTTGCCGACAACTTCGGACTGAATTTCGTGCGTCAGACCAAATCCCCAGCGTGGCAACACGGGGTGGTATCGAAATTTCCGACCCCCGCCGTCTATGTTGAGATCAAAGATGGATCAAGCTTCGCGCCGCTTTATGTGCGGGAGGACATTGACCAGACTCGCCGCGTGAACTTTGACGCCAAGCTCTGGAAAAAGCTCCGCAAGCTGGCGACTCATCCCTCCCATGGCGAACCCGACGAACTGGCAACCTTCGATTACATTTACGGCGTGTTGCACTGCCCCGATTACCGCAAGACCTTTGCAGAGTTTTTGAAGATCGACTTTCCCCGCATCCCCTGGCCAGCATCCCCCACCGAGTTCTGGGACGTGGCCGAAAAGGGCAGGCAGCTTCGCCGCCTGCACCTGATGGAACCCGTGGCCATCGGAGAGACACCTTACCCATTCCAGGGCGAAGGGGATGGAATAATAACCGAACCAGCTTTCAAGGACAGCAAGGTCTGGATTAACGAAACTCAGCATTTCGCCGATGTGCCGAAGATTGCGTGGGATGCCGTGATCGGTGGCTATCAGCCCGCTCAAAAATGGCTGAAGGACCGGAGGGGCCGCGCCTTGAGCTTCGATGACGTTAAGCACTATCGACAGATCATCAAAATCCTGCTGGAAACCGATCGTATCATGCAGACAATTACGCTGACACTGGATGTTCCAGCATAACCTTTCCGGGTAATTCCGCGACATTATAATGGTTGTAAAACAGTTCCAGCGCCTCGGCGTTATCGTCCAAGACCCGCACGAGCGCTATTCCCTCTACCGGGCTTAGCCTCGGGCGTTCACCAATAGTAATGGTGTGGCTTGCGGTTGCCCAAATCCCAGGTGAGGGCATCGGCATCGGCTCCGCGCAACAGCATCTCAATCGTTTTCCGGGTGCGACGGCGGCGCGGGCGGTGCGCGAAGAGGATATTCCAGCGTGAGGGCGCTTCCCCGTGGCGACTGCCGGGAGTCATCTGGCCGTCACTGTCGCTTCGAGTGCGCGGGCGTTTACGCTTGTGGTGCATCGGGTTTCTCCCTTGCAGCTTTTAATCGTACAGCGACTTATATACCATTGCGACGCAGAATTAAAAGCGGCTTTTTTGCCTTACCAGAACCGCTTGGCCGCAAAAGCATGCCCAGAACCCGATTTGAGATAGCGCTCGAAGGCTTCAGCTTTTACCTGATCGGCGAAAGCGATATAGGTGACAAGCTGCCACGGCAGGTATTTAGACGTATGACTGGATTTTCCTGCATTACGCTTGTGCAGGCGCCGCCTCAGATCAGCCGTCAGACCAACATAGCGTTGGCCAGAACTGGACAGGCTTTCAATAAGCTAGACATAGAACAGACGTCGGCCCTCCTTCGCTAAAGCTTCGGAGGGCATCCTGCTTCGTATTTGGGGGCGTTACAATCCGGCGAAGCTCGAAGAGCGAAGCAGAATGGCGGAGGGGATGTCCGTAACAATGGGACAATCGGGGACGTTCTGGCACAACCTTAAGTGATTAATGCCCTTGATATAATTGGATTTTTCGTCGCATACTGTCCCCCGAGATGCGCGGGCGTCGCGCTAAAAATGTGGGGCTGAATTGTGGGGCTGCATGTTCTTAATAAGCTGAAGGATGCGGCGCTTCGCTCAGCAGCCGTTGGTACCTACTATGACGGCGGCGGGCTGATGATCAAGGTCAACCGGCGCGAGGCGGGAAGGGCCTATGGCAAATGGTTGATCCGCATCTCCATCCAAGGGCGTCGGCATGATTTGGGCTTGGGGAGCTATCCTGAAGTTTCCCTTGCCGCCGCGCGGATTGCCGCCCAAAGTCTTCGCGATCAGGTGGCTGCCGGGCAAAACCCGCTAACCGAACGGATTGCGATTCGGTCGATGCCCTGTTTTGAGGAAGCGGCGCGCGCGCTTTTTGCGGAACGGCGCCCCTCGTGGAAAAGCGGCAAGCATGCCGATCAATGGCTCGGCACGCTGGAGCATCACGCCTTTCCCAAGATAGGCCGTGCCAAAGTTGCCGAGATTGGGCCGGGGCATTTGCGGGATGTTCTGCTGCCCATTTGGACCACAACCCCCGAAACCGCGCGGCGCTTAAAGCAACGGTTGGGGATGGTTCTTGATTTCAGCATTTCGAAAGGCTGGCGAACAGAGCCAAGCCCGATTGAGGTTGTTGTAAAGGGGCTGCCGCCGCAGCGGGGGGAGCGGGGGCATTTTGCCGCGCTGCCGCACGCGGAGATGCCTGCGCTGCTAAAGGCCATTCGGCACGCGCCCGCTGCCGAAGTTACCCGCTTGGCACTGGAGTTCTTAATCTTAACCGCTGCCCGGTCGGGCGAAGTACGCGGCGCCCGCTGGGATGAAATTGTGGAGATCGAGGGAATTGGCCCGGTGTGGGTTATCCCGCCCGAGCGCATGAAGGCCGGGCGGCAGCACCGCGTTCCGCTGGCCCCACAAGCGCAGCAAGTGTTGACGCAGGCCAAAGCCTTCAAGACCGGCGATTTGATTTTCCCATCGCCCAAGACCGGGCAAGCCCTGGCCGATATGGCGTTTACCCAGTTGTTGCGGCGGCTGGAGTGGCCGCGCCCTGTTACGGCGCATGGGTGCCGGTCGAGCTTTCGCGATTGGGCGGCCGAGACGACCGATACGCCTCACGATGTTGTGGAGGCGGCACTCGCGCACACCCTAAAGGATAAGACGGTTGCAGCGTATCTGCGAACGGATCACCTGGAGCGGCGGGGCTTCTTAATGGTTGAATGGGCTAACCGTTTTAGCTAATTATAATACCGTAGAAGCCACGATTTCGAATGTAATCGGCTTTCAATTAAGTTTTGGCTGGAGTGAATTAGTAATGACATTAAAATTCGGATATAGTGTAAATAATTTAAGATCCATTAAGGATATGGATCTAGTTGACTTTAAAAAAATTACTATTCTTGTGGGAAAAAATAGTGCTGGCAAGAGTAGCTTTTTACGGTCTTTATGGTTGATCAAGCGCTCTCTTTCGAACCGATCTGGTGCTCCCGTGATGTGGTACGGTGGGCGTGACGATGATGTGGATTTTGGCGATTTTAACTCGTCTAAAAATAGGCATACAAGCGAGGATGTTATCAAGTTTAATTTTCGAATTGGGGAAATAAAGGCGAACCCCAAAAGAGGAGCCTTCTTTCCTAATAAATACATTGAGGATACTTTCATAAAGTGGTTGTGGTCGATTGATGTTTCTATGAAGGCTCATATCGGCGAGAGTGATGGGAAGACGGTCAAAAGAAAAATAGTTTTTTCCTTCAATTATATTGATGGTCGGAAAAAGGATTTGACTCTGCAATATCGAAAAAGTGCGCATACTGAGGAAAATAATGCGATTGCGGCGTTGGAGAATTTGCAGCTTAAGGATGTTGTTACAGGAAAATCTATGGAGTTTCGTGACGACAATGCAAATTTTATAGATATATCAGATACTCTGTTACCTAAATTACTCCCCGTTTATATAAGGAATAACCAACCTGGTATTACAAGTAGCTTTTATGCACGAGCAGAAGAGCAAGTTAAGGATTTTGTGAGATTGAATGCTCACGGTAACGTCAACGATGTTTCCGAAGTCGTATCTTCTCTGCTTCCACTGTTGGTCAATCCTGACCTCAATGTTAATCATATTAATTCATTATTAGAAAATTCTAAACAAAAAGAATGGGTGCGTAATTGCTATCTGAAAATAATAAAAAAGGGAGATGTCTCAATTGAAAGGTTTAAGAAAATAGGGGCAGAACTTTTGTCGTGCCTATTGATCGAGAAATATTCTGATAACTTGTTTAATATAATTAATCATACCGTGATGATCGGCCCACTTCGTGCTAATCCTGTAAGATTTTATCGAGTTTATGATCTCCAGACATCTTCAATAGAGTCGGATGGTAGCAATCTAGCTATGTGGCTAAATTCCTTAAGTAAACGAGAATTAGAAAAATTCTCTGATTTCATTAAGAGTATATTTGGATTCGGTGTTGATCTACAAAGGAAAGAATCTAATGTTAGTATTGTTGTGATTAAGAATGATGTGAAAGTTAATATTGTCGATACAGGTTTTGGCATATCTCAAATTCTGCCGATATTATCTTTGATCTGGCTGAGCCGTTATCCGAAAGTTGATCCCCGTGGTCTTGGTATACGGGGATTGATAACTCCTGTTCTTGTTGAGCAGCCTGAATTGCATCTTCACCCAGGATATCAGGCTAAACTAGCAGATGCATTCGTTGAAGCATCTAAAAGTGAAGCAAATGATGTGCGATTTCTGATTGAGACTCATAGTGAGGCCTTAATTAATCGATTCGGGGATTTAGTTGTCGACGGAAGAATAGATCCCGATGACATACAAATTATTATCTTTGATGATAGTGATGAAGATGGGGAGAAATCGAGTGGCGTGAACATAACCACAGCGAAGTTTGATCGTAAAGGCCGACTATTAGATTGGCCATTCGGTTTTTTTAATCGCTAAACCCTGATTTTATTTGAGAAGTGCCATGATAATTTATATCAACTGGAATCATCTCGCTATTGTGAACCAGAACAAAAAATTTATTCATGATGTAATAAATCGCGTATTGATTGCCTACGTAGACGGTACGCATTATGTCGTAATTGAACCTGAGTCCACCAAGATCCTAATCGATTCGGGCCTGTTTAGTGGCGAATCTAATGCTCGTCTGCAGAGCATTGGCTCGAAATATGGTACCCGAGGTGGGGTACTAGAAAATAAACATGCGTCGATTCTTGAAGTGATGCCGGATCTTGAAGCCCCCTTAGAATGTGATGAAAAAAATAAATATAGAATTGGACTGCGCGCATTGTTATCGTCTAAATATCTAGACCAACCTATATTGCTTGTTGAGGGTAAGGAGGGTCGCATTTATGAGTTAATGATGGAGGAAGTAAGGAAAAAAAATAACATTGGAAAGCTAGTTTATGAAATTGATATTGGCGGTGGTGACACAACTGCCGCAAATTTTACTTCTCGGGTTGACCGTAGACGGGTTGTTGTCTGCCTTGGCGATACCGATAAATTAACACCGACTGGAAGGTTTGGTCAAACATTGTTGGCTATTCTGGATGAGGCAAAAAAAATAGAAAAATTTATTGGCCGAGTATGTGAAACACCCGGTCGAGAAGTTGAGAATTTCATTCCATATGAAATATTAAAAAGAATTCCTCTCGCTAAAGGGGGAGCAGATAGATTAAAAATAATAGACAGGTTATTTGAGAGGCAAGGAGGAGGCATTGTTGATGATTGCATATGGTTGTACTACGATCTGAAGACAAAAATAGAACACGCGAGAATTCTGGATTATGCTAACGATTCAAGATCAATTGAGTGGGTATTGAGAAAATACCACTTATCTGATGTTCGGGAGATTAATGAATTCAATTGGCCGGTCTGGGGTGGCGGTATAGTGGAGAATTTAATGAAAAACAACTCGTTGGTCAAAGAGTTTTGTCAATTTGTGAGAAATGATAAGTATTTTGAATATCACTTTTATCATTGGTTTTGCGGATTTATTTTTTATTTTGCAGGTGAGCCTTCAAATCGTACTTAGCAATTAGCCGGATTAACTTTTGTCGATGTATCGACTTACAGCCCGTTCAAGCTCACTCGCCACCCACCGGGCGCTTCGCTTGCCGATATGGATCGGCGGCGGCAGCACCTTTTGCTGGATCAGGCGATACACTTGGCTGCGCCCGATGGCGAGGCGGGCGCAGACGTCGGTGATCTTTAGAAGCTGAATCGGTTCGTTCATCGTCCTTACTCCTTAATCCATCCGGGGCAGCAGAATGCGGGCGCGCTCAAGCCAGGTATCGGCGGCGTTCGCCCAGCGCTGGGGTTTTAGTTTGCGTGGCAGCGGGTGGTTGGCGCCGGGCAGGCCCTGGGGGGCGCCGGGGTGCAGGTCGCGCGCTTCGGTCGCCAGCAGCACGCCATCGGCGTATTTCACTTCCGCCGCAATGCCCGGCGGCGGTGGAAACTCCAGCCCCGCCGCCCGGTGGATCGCCAGGGCCGAAACATCTTCGAGGTGCCGTAGCGCCGGGCGCTTGCCATAGGCGGCAAGGGCCTGTTTCAGCGGCGTCGGCCAATCGCCTAAATAGGCCTCGTGCGCATCGTGCAGCAGGGCATAGGGCGCGGCATCGGGGCTAACCAAGTCGGCAACCTCAACGCAATGCTGCGCCACGGAATAGGGGGCCGATAGATGCCCGGCAAACCGCACCACCTGCCCCAGCGCTTGCGCAATGTCCCGCCACACCACGTCCGAAGGGCGTGGGTCGAGATAATACCAGCGCCCGCCGGAATGGGTTTGCAGCCAAGGGCCGCGCCCCTCGGCAGGGGCATCGGGCAGGGGGATCAGCGTTAGGGCAGTCATGCGGGCGGGCCTCATCGGCTGCGGGGAAAGCCCCGGCGGTTGCCCGCCGGGGGTGCGCGGTTACAGGGTGCCGAAAAACAGCGGCAGCGCGGTCTCTTCCGCCGCTTGGCGGGCAGCGGCTTCGACGGCAATGCGGATCATCCGTTCGGGTTCGATCAACTGCAGCGCCCATTTCACCGACCCACCGAGGAGGCGGTAATAGAGGCGCACCGGCAGCAGGTGCCGCTTGCCATTTTCGAAAACCGGGATGTTGATCAAGAATAGCTCGGGCACTTTCACGTCCCGGCCTTCGCTGTCTTGATGCTGGTCTTTATAGTTCAGCGTCTTTTGTCCAGTCTTCGGGTCGAAACTTTGCGCCACTTTGGAATTGTTGGTGATTTCAATTCCCGCCGCGAATTTTTCCATATGCAGTTCGGTCGCAAACCGCTTGCGGCGCAGTTTGTAGATCGCCTTGCGGGGGATGTAGCGGTCATCGGTCGGCTCTGGCCCGTCGCTATCGATCAGCTTGCCTTCCTGGTCGATATACCGGCCTGCGGCATCGGTCAGGCTGATATCGTCGCGCAGGTTCAGCAGGTCCAGCATCAACTGCAACTGGCTGGCTTCCAGCATCTGCCAGTCGTGGGGCGGATTGTGGATATCGACCGCCCGGCTTTCCAAGAAGAAAGCGAAATCTTCCTGCGTCATCAAATCGCCGTTTGCCGCCTTCATCCAAGCCTTCATGGGTTCGGACAGCGGAAATGCGTAATCGGCGCGGTGCGTGTTAAAGCTGGGTGCGGCGTCCGCCCCCTGACCGTGATAATCGATCTTCACGGTCAGCTTATAGGGTTCGAACAGCGTGGCGTGCAGCGCCGACTCCGGGCGCTTAAAGCGGTTGGCGTAGTCGATCAGGCTCTGCAGCGTTTCGATCTTCGCCGTCGCGGTCAACCGTTCGGGCTGGGTACGATATTCGTCGATCAGCTTCTTGGTGCTGACCAGCGTGCGCCCAGTCGAGATTTCAGCGACTTGGACGGTTTCGTCTGGCTTTTCAGGGTGCGGAAAGGTCCAGCCGCTGCCATCGGTCAGCCCAGCGGCTTTATCAAACAGGGTCGAAAGGTCAAGCGGGGTTTGGGTGTTCATCATCGCCTCGGTGGGTTAGCTGTGGTTGTGGCGGGGCGCGCGCCCGAGGTCGTGACCCTCGAACATCGTGCCCTTGTTGGGGTTGCGCAGGGTGATCCAGTTGGTGTCGGTGACAAAGAAACGATCTTTCGTCACCGGGCGATTGGGCGTTTTGACCTTGGAGTTGATCACCACGTCCAAGCCTTTGCGGTCGGCTGTAAACTCGATGGTGATGGTCAGGCTGCCCTTGGCTGTATCGACGTGATGGTCGCAAATCTGCGTTTGCAGGCTTTCGACGATTTTGTTCATGTCCTTATTCAGGCCATCAAAATCATCACCGCCGTTGGTGCGCTCGATCAGTTGCGTAACCGTGCGCAACTGAAATGCCCTTTCATCGATTTCCGACATTCTCTGCTCCTGCGGATTGCGCCGCGCCGGGTAAAATTGGCTGGCGCGGGGGTGGGAAGGTGTAGATCAGTGCCGAAGGGCGCGGTGGTCCTGGGGCAAACCGCCGCTGGTAGTGCAGCCAATCGGCCATCGCGGCGGCGGCAAGCGGCTGCAGGCTGCCGATATCCACCGTCATCGGTTTGCCGCCGTCGCGGCGCACATCGGCGGTAAAATCGAACAGCGCCAGCACCGTCACCGTGCCTAGGCCGGGCAGATGCGCCGGGGCATCCACGGCCAAAAACGCGGGCCGGGGCGGCGGGGTCATAAGCTGCTGCCACCAGCGCAGCAGCCCCAAGGCGGGCCAAATCAGCATCGCGGCGGGCCTTTCGGTTAGGGGCTAGGCCCCGGCTGGGGCGGCGGCGCCAACGGGGGCATCGGGCAGCGCCGTATCGGTGGCCGGTTCGGCGGGCGGGGAATGCCGCGCGCAAAACTCGGCCGCTTCCGCCTCGGTCGCAAACACATGCGCTATGCCGATATGCGAAACGCCGTAAATCGCAGGCAAGTACCGCGTGCGCAGAATCCGAATGGGGGTTAGTTCCTTGTATTCCCGCAGCACGGCGTCGGGGGACTGCTCCCAGGGCAGCGTGCTGCGATAGCGGTCGCCCATCCCCTGGGCAAACAAATCCCCCTCATTCAGCCCAATCTGCGGCGCGGGGGCCGGGGCAGCCAGGGCATCGCGGATTTGCCCCATCAGGGTCTGGCAGCCGCGCGCAATTTGGTCGTGCGGCTGCCGCGCTGCCGGGTTATCGGCCAATTCCACCGACGACATCGCGTGATGCGTCGTCGTGACGGCCAGCATTTGGGTGATCTGCCCCAACAAAGCGGCGGGCAGGGTAAAATACTCTTGGCTCATGGGAACCTCGTGGGGCAGCGCGGGTTAGGCGCGGCGTTTTTGGGTGGGGTAAAGGCAGGCCAGCAGCCATTCCAGCGTGCGGATGGGCTGCAGCGGGTCGGGGATCAGCAGCGCCAGGGCGCGGCGGGATGTGGACGCTAAGGCAAGCTGCGTAACGCTTTGCGCCGCTTGCAGCGGGCCGATCAGCCGGGCGAAGGGGTTCATGACCGCCGCCCATAGGCCACGCGAACAATCTCCACCGGGCCAAGGTATCCGCCCGGCGGAAAAAGCTGGATGATCATGGCAACAGTGTCGCCGGAATACAGGGCGGTCGTGCGCCGCAGGTGCGCCCTGATCCGCCGCGTGCCGTGGGTGGCGGCGGGCGGCATCATGCCATGCCGCCCTGCAGCACCCCAAAGCGCGGGCTGCGGCGGTCAAGCGGGCGGGACAGGCGCTTGCGGGCAATCTGCCGCGCTTCCGGCCCGTGGGCGATTAAATCGGCGCGCGACCAGCCGCGTTCGATCAAATCATCGTCGGTGACCACCGCATCATCGCCGCGTGCTGCCAGAACAGACAGCATGTCGCGGGCGATATCGGCGGCGGGGGTGGTGTTGGGGCGATGGGCCATAGGTGGCTCCTCAGCGACCAGAAAAGGGGACAATCTCGAATGTGCCGCCGCAAGGTCAGATGGGCGCGGCGAGTGATATGATTTATGCGGCGTTTACGCCTCATGTCAATGCGAATTTGCGGCTAACACGCCGCATGCGATTCCGGCGCGGCTATGGCAGGCTCTCGTTAAGAGAGAAAAACATGCGCCCTGTGACTGCTATTGTAATCGTTCTGGCCGGTGCCTTTTCGGCCCTCGTGCTGCCCTGGTGGCTGGCGTTGATTTTAACGCTGGGCGCCTTGGGCTGGGCTGGTCGAAAGCCCAAGGGCGCCCGGCCCGGCGCTGGGGCAGAGGGGCGCACGTCCGACCAGGACAAAAAGCAGTATCGCGCGGCCTGCCAGCCCCTAACGGCGGCGGAGTTGGCTCGCTTCGAGCGGTCTTATCTTGTCTGGATGCGCTACACCAATGCGGCGGGGATCGAAAGCACGCGCCGCGTAGCTGTCGCGGGCGCGACCAATGATTATGCCTATGGTCACTGCCTCGAAGCGGGCGATCAACGTCAGTTCCGGTGGGACCGAATGGCCGAATTGGTTGAACTGCAAACGGGCGAAATTCTAACGCCCGGCGCTCCCGAAACCCTCGGGCGGATTGAGGATGTGCGGCGCGGGCCGATCTTCGCCGCGCTGCGTCCGTTGCGCCCGGCGCTGAATGTTCTGGCCTATGTTGCCCGCAGGGATGGGGCGATGCGCAAACCGGAACGCGCTATCATCGTGGCGTTTGCGCAGCAGGACAGCGCCGCGTGCGCCGCCTTGGCGGCTGAAGTGTTGGATGCAGAAATCAAGAAGCTGCCGCCCATCGAGGTTGGGGAGATGCGGTACCACCTCAAGGCGCTGGCTGACCGTCCCGAGGCGTGGCGGGCTGACCTCTGCGCGCTGTGCGTCCGACTAGCGCAGTCGGACAAGGTTCTGCACGATGCAGAGCGGAACACGCTCGCGGATATTCACCGGCGGCTTGGAGTTGAGGTGCCTAAGGGGTTTGTTGGAAACCGTAAATCAAGTGAACAACTTAGCCAGTGAGATTGTAGATGACTGCGAAAGAAAATAAGAACGAATTAAATGAAGGAACCGATAATATTGATGAGAAAAAGAAATGTTTTGTAATTATGCCGATCTCCGATAACAAGGATTATTCTGCTGGTCATTTCGGAAGGGTATATGAGCATCTAATTGCGCCAGCAGTATCGCAATCAGGTTATCTGCCGGTTCGAGCCGACGACTACCAGAGAACGGATTGCATCCCGATAACAATTATTAGGGATATTGTAAATGCTGAGTTGGTTATTTGTGATTTGAGCAGTAAAAATCCGAATGTAATGTATGAACTCGGTATACGTCATGCATTTTCAAGACCTACTGTTTTAATTAAAGATGACAAAACTTCTGAAATATTTGATGTTCAATCGCTTCGATATTTGCAATATGAATCCTCTCTAAGAATAGATTCTGTTCAGAAGTCAATACCAGAGATAGTGTCATTCATTTTAGAAACTGTTTCTGATTTAAAATCAAAGACTAATTCACTTATAGATATAGCGAAAATTTCTCCTGCAACAAGTAGCGATGCTGATCACCTGCCGAAGTTCTCAGAGGATGCCAAGTTTATTCTCATGGAGATGCGCTCTTTATTTGATAAATATCACTATAAAACCTCTGAGTCTGTGAGTGGGTCTCCGATACCAATCCCGCCTAGAATGAATTATAATAGAATCGCGAGAAAGTTTGCCGATACTGGCGCAGTTATCCAGGACGGTGACAGGGTTTATAATGGGAGTGGAAAATTTCTTGGCTATTATTTGAAAACGCAAAGCGAGGCGAGTGGAACTATTCAACTAAAAAACCGTCTTGGCGCGGTTATTTCTTACGCTTTAAATTTTCAACTTTTCAGTAAAGAACGAACAAGTTCAGAAACTTAAACTCGGTTCGACCCGTAACGTCTGAACCACCATCGCCTGAATAAGGATATCAGCTTCGCCCACCTCGTGCATCCATTCACCGGCACTGGGTGGTCCGGGGAGGATGATCGGCGCCTGAAAGGCTGGGTCGGTGGAGCGGGGCCAGAGCAGGTGTTGCCCATCCAGCCCCAGGGCATATTCCTTGATCGTCGCTTCGAAGTCGTTGGTATCGGTCGCGCGCCGCAGGCAGACCACGCGGTCACCCGGTTGCGGCGTGCGGGCCATATCCTCATAGCGGGCGACGATGGCAATCGTACCCTCGGGATAGACCCGGTTCATCGAAGCGCCGATGACCACCAGCCCAAAGCGCGAGAGATTTGGGTAGCGCGACAGGGGCGGGGCGGCAACGAAATACCGGTCTTCTTCCGGCCATTCATAGGCCGAATTCCAATGCCCTGCTTGCACCTCACCCAGCACCGGAATCGGTTGCAGGCTGATCGGCGCGGCTAAGGCGGGCGCGCTGGCGGGGATGTCGCCCGCCATGTCTGGTCCTAAAGCCCCCAGCAGATCGGCAACGGTCACTTTCAGTACCGGGGCCAAGGCTTGCAGCTTATCGATGTGGGGGCGATGCCCGCGCTTAATTTGGCGGACGGCATCCACCTTCAAGCCCGCATTTAGACAGGCTTTCCGTTCACTCAGACCGACCGCCGCCAACCGGTCCCGAATAAACGCCAGCAGGGCAATATTCGGGTGGCCGGGCGGTAGCCCGTCGTCATCGGCGTGATCGGTCTCTGTCTTACGCATGCGGCGAATATGCCGCGATTGCGCCTGAATTTCATGCGGCGTGTTTGCCGTTGACAATGCGGCGTAAACGCCGCTAACGTCACGGGCATGGACTACCGCGATCAACTGCTCACCCTTGTCGATACCTACGGCGCGCGGGTCAACCTCAGCCGGGCGCGCTTGGGGACGATCATCATGAACCAGGGGCGGTTCTTTATCGACCTGTTGCCGAATGCTGAAGGCAAGCGGCGGGCGGTCAGCGTCGATAACTTCCTGAAGATCAAGCGCTGGTTCCGCGATCACTGGCCGGATGATCACCCCTGGCCCCCATCGGTTGACCTGTGGGGCTTGGACGATGCCGCGCCGCCCGCGCGCGATTCGCCGGGGAATGGCGCCGCCGCCGCCTGACCGGCCCGCTGCGGCACACCGAAAACCTGTTCTGCCAAACGCGCGGCATCCCGCGCGGTCAGGCGGATTGTTTGTTTAGGAGGGGTCATGATGCGCACTCGCTCGATCTATCCGGCCCCCAGCCTTGCGCGGCGGGAGGGCTAAACCAATGGGGGCGTTTCCCATCGATTTTCTATCGGCAGGGCAGGGCGTTCACCCGGTGGGGGAACGGATTGCGGCCTGGGTCGATCCTTACCCCGCCAAAGTGCTGGCGGCGCGCTTTGCCGTGTCGGTCAAAACGGCGGAAAGCTGGCGCGCCGGGCATTTTCCGCAAATGCGCCACCTGCTGGCGATGGTGGAGGCGTGGGGGGAAGGCTTTGCCGCCCATGTGTTTGCCCCGGTGCTGGGGGAAGCGCCGCTGGCGCATCGGCTCGACCGGTTGGCGCGGGAACTGACAATCATTCAGGGGGAAGTGGCAGATGGGCTTTCGGCGGTATCGGCTGGCGCGGGCCTGGGGCCATTACCTGCTGGCGTGGCTGCTCAGCCGCCGGGCGCAAGCCCATCTGCGGCGCGCCCGGCATTGGCTGGGGCGTTAAGCGGGCGGGTGGCCTGGGCGGTGCTGGCAGCGGTGCTGCTGTGGCACGGCCTCGATACATCCCCCGATCCGCATGCAATGCGCCCGGTGGCGGCGCGCTTGGTTAAGCCTGCGCCGGTTAAAACCGCGCGCGGGCGGCTTCAATCAATCTAACGGAGGTGCCGATGCTACCGCCTGACCTACAGCAAATTGCCGATATCTGCGCCCTGGGGGCACTGGAACATCGGCTGATCCTAACCCTGGCGCCGCGCGGCAGCGTGGCCGAACACCGCGCGCTGGTAACCACGCTGCAAGACCTGGTCGATCAAGGCTTCTTGATCGATTTGGGGGTGGATGCGGCGGGCCATTGGCTGAAAACCGCCGATGCGGTGTTCGCCGGGGCTTTGGGGAGGGTTGCGGCATGAGTGGGATGAAAGGCATCCCCGGGTTGTACGTTCCCCCGCCGAAACCGCCCGGCCCCTCGCTCACCCTGTCGTCGGTGCGCCCGCCGGATGGCGGCGTTTACCTGCGCCTTGCATGGCCGGGGGCCGATGCGCCGGAAATCCTGATCGGCCTGGGGCTGGTCGCGGCGGCAAGCCTGTCAAACGCCATTGCGGCAGCGGTTATGCAGCAGGCGGCCGACATTCTAACCGGGAAGGCCGATCATGCGCGTGGCTAAAAAGGTGCCGCCGCCGCGCGGGGGCGTGCCGTTGCTGTCGGATCCAGGGTTAACCGCCGATAAGAAAGGCGCGGTAGAAGCGGCAATCGCGTTTTTTCAGCAGCAGGGCGGCAGCGTGCTGCCCGCGCGCGATGATCTGCCGTTCGATCCGGCAGCGGCGGAATTTCGTCTCGTGCTGCCGGGCAATCTGGCGGTCTTGCCCGTCACCCGCATTTCGCTGGTGGAGCGCGCGGTGCGCCGGGTGGGCTTTCTGGCGCGCGAAGCGGCAGGGGCAACCGCGAAACCCAAGCGCCGCCGGGTGCGGGGGAGTGGGGTGGGTGGGCGATGACCGGCGATCTTCTGCCCCTGACCATCGACGGCCAGCCCTTGCCGCTGAAAACCGGCTATTCGGTCGCTACCATGCTCGCGGGCGGGCAGCAGGCGGGGCAAAACCTGCGGCGCCCCGCCGATTACTACCCCACGCCCCCCAAGGCTACGCGGGCGTTCCTGCGGGCCGAAGAAGCGTTTTTGCGCCACTATGACGGGCCGGTGCTGGAACCCTGCTGTGGGGAAGGGCATATGGCGCGGGAAATCGCGGCCTTCCTGGGGTGCCCGGTCCTTTCCAGCGACCTGCGGACGGATACCGGGTTCGGGCAAGGCGGGGTCGATTTCATGCAAACCATCGGCCTGTCGGGGCGGGTGCGGCGGGTGATCACCAATCCGCCCTATGCCGAAGATGCCGATGGCGTGCCGCTGCCCATCAAATTCGCCGTCCACGCCCTGGAACGCCTGGGGGTGGAGTATCTGGCGCTGCTGCTCAAACAATCGTTTTTCAATGCCGAAAACCGGGCGGGCCTGTGGCGCCACCTGCCGCCCGCCCGCCTGCTGCAAACCACCTTTCGGGTGGATTTCAAAGGCAAAGGATCCTCACCGGTCGGCGCGCTATTCGTGATCTGGGACCGGCGCAACGGCTGGGGCGAAGAGCGCTATGACCTGATCAATGAAGGGGGGCTGGTGCGATGACTGGCCCTCGACCATGACCGGCCTAGTCCCCCTCCGGGTTCTTTGCAGTTTCTGCAAAGATCGCTTCTGGCACCAGCCGATAGCCAAGTGCGCGCAGCACTTTCAGCACGGTCGGCAGGCTGGGGCTGCTGCTGGGGCTAAGGGAACGGTAGATCGTCGTCGGGTTAAGCCCGGCGGCGGCGGCAACCTCAGCCATGCCGCGCGCCCGGGCGGCGGCGCCGATGGCGTGGGTAATCAGCTTACCGTCGCCGTCATCTTCCTCAAAAGCCGCTTCCAGCAGCGCGTGAACGCGGGCGGGCGTCGTCAGATAGTCCGCCGGGTCATAGGGCGCGGTTACGATTGTTTGAACGGCGGCGGGCGGGCGTCCGCGCTTGCGGCGGGGCGCGTCAACAGGGGGCGTTTCAGGGGTAAGGGGGGCGGTGGTCATCGTCTAATTCTCCTGCTGCCAAATGTCCCACAATGCCTTGGCGTGGCGGATATCGCGGCTTTGCGTCCGCTTGTCCCCGCCCGCCAACAGCACGATCAGCGTGGTTCCGCGCTTGCCGAAATACACGCGGTAGCCGGGGCCATAGTTGATGCGCAGTTCCGACAGGCCGTTGCCGACCGGCTCCACGTCTCCCGGATTGCCCTGCGTCAAGCGGAACAGCCGGGTTTGAATGCGCGCCAGGGCGCGGTCATCGCTCAGGCTGGTCAGCCAGCGGTCAAACTCGGCAGTGCGGCGCAAGGTGATCGTCATGGGCTGATATTCGCCGTTAGGCGAAAAATCGTCAAGGCACAAATTCGCCGAACGGCGAAAATTGCGGTTAGGGAGGCGGTATGAGCCGCGATAACCCCTGGTTTAAATTCTATCCCGCCGATTGGCGGGCGGATGCGTCCCTGCGCTCCTGCTCTTTGGCAGCGCGGGGGCTTTGGATCGAGATGATCTCGATCATGCATGATGCCACCCCCTACGGTCATTTGACGGTCAACGGACGGCCCGTGACGGTGGCGCAGCTTGCATTACTGACAGGCACTCTCCCCGACCAACTCCCCGATCTGCTTGGCGAGTTGGAAACGGCGGGTGTTTACTCGGTCAACAGCAAGGGCGTCATCTACTCCCGGCGCATGACCCGTGACGCGAAAAAGGCCGGAACAGCCCGTAAAAACGGCAAAGCGGGCGGCAATCCAACTCTTTGTAATTCCAAAGAAAATCCGGCGTCGGATAACCCGGAGGTTAAGCCACCGGATAACCCAGGGGTTAAGCCCCAGAGGCCAGAGGCCAGAAGCCAGAGGGATCATAAGCCCCCTAGGCTTATGATCCCCTCTGGCGGGGCGCACGATCCAAAAATCGACGCGGCGGTAGTGCCGGTTAGCCCCGTGCTGGCCGATGTGCAAAAGCGGATCGGGGATGTTTCCTATCGGTCTTGGTTTGCGAAAGCAGACGTGCGGCAGGATGGGGATGGCATCACCCTTCTGCTGCCCAGCGCCTTCATTCGCGAGTATGTCGAAACCCATTTCCGCCAGCACTTTCCGCCCGCAACGCGGTTCGTTTTCGAAAGGGGGCAAGCATGACAAGCTCGGTTTCCGGGGCGGGCGGGGTGCCTGCCATTCTGCAGCCGTCCGATTTGGGCTGGCGGGCCATCAAGGCCGAAATCGCTGCCCTGGCGCCGCCCGCGCTGCCGTCGCTGCCAGGGGTGCGCGCGCTGGATAGTCTGCGGCTCCGCGATGCCGACGACTGCCGCGCCCTGGCGGCGGCGCTGGATGGTGTTCAGGCGGCGCGGGTCCATGCCCTGCACGGTGCGGTGGTGGCGCGCGGTCTCGACGCGATCCTAGCCGCATGGCCGTCGAAATCCCTGGCCGATGTGGACCGGTACCGGGAAACCTTGGGCGGGCTGCTGTGGGAACACCCCGCCCTGATCTGCGATCAAGCGGTGGATCACCTAACCCGCACGGCAAAGCGCTTTCCGGCCCGGCCCGACTTGGCGCGCGTGCTGAAGGATTGCGCAGCGGATCACGCGGAACTGGCGCGGCTGTGCCGTCTGCACCTCGATGAACACTCCCGCCGCGCCCTGCAGCCGCCGCCGCGCGAAGCGCTGACGGCCGAACAGCGGGAAGCCGATAAGGCGCGCGTGCGGTCGCTGCTGGCGGCGCGGTTCGGTAATGATTTCTTTAAAGCACCGGAAGGGAAGCGGCGATGAAAGACGGGGCGGGGACAGGCAAGCGCGCGCTGCCGATTGAAGACTTGTTAGAATGGGTCTACCGCGTGCAGCGCGCCGATCTCGTGTTAGGGCGGGCCGATAACCGCGAACGCAATTGGCTGGCGGGCGCGGGCATCTCGGCAGATGGGTGCGCAATTGTCGAACGGCAGGGCGTTCTCGGCACGCGGGTTGACGGCGGCGGCTATGCGGCGGCTGACCTGCACCCGGACGCGGAAGCGATCCACGCGCAAATCGGCGTGCTGCTGGCGCGGCGGGCGCTCACCCCCGTTCAAGTCGGGCTGCTG
Source organism: Elstera cyanobacteriorum (assembly GCF_002251735.1). Taxonomy (NCBI): domain Bacteria; kingdom Pseudomonadati; phylum Pseudomonadota; class Alphaproteobacteria; order Rhodospirillales; family Rhodospirillaceae; genus Elstera; species Elstera cyanobacteriorum. The sequence goes on from NZ_NOXS01000029.1 coordinate 144,164, forward strand.
CTCGAATGCGGCAAAACCGGCGGCGTGCCGGAATGGTCGGCGGGCGTGCCGCTGCCGGGGCCGGTTCCGGTCGAAGAAGGGGCGGCGGGATATCTGACAATGGGGGGCAAATTTAATCGCTACTGCCCGATTTCCTGGGAACCGCCTCTTACCCTTGCGGGCGATTTACAAAACGGATACGAATGCTGGTATAAAGCATTGATAATTATATATGAAGTGCTATCGAGTGGGGGCGGTTTGATCGACTATTTGCCCCTCTTTCCAGCCGTCTCAGGAACCCCTTGGGCGGATTGACCACAAAAAAACGCTTGCGCCCATGCTCTCGATTTGACATTGTGTCGGAGGCGAAGAAACCAAAGCCAACCAAACCCTGCTAGCGATAGCGGGGTTTTTCCATTTCAGCCTCCGGGTCCTTCCCGCCAACCCCCCAGGCGCGGGTAACGGGCGACCGCGCGGGGTTTGGGGTTTTGTTTGATTTTTTAGCGTTATGTTGTTGTTCTTGTTTATGTTTTAGGGGGCAGGAATGGGGGAACGGATCGTTAATCGGTCTGAGATGGCCCGCATTCTTGAGGTGTCGGAACCCACGCTGGACCGAATGATGGACCGGGGCCTGCCGGTACTGCAGCGCGGCGGGAACGGGAAGCCCTATCAGTTTGACGTTGAGGCGGTGATCGCCTGGGCGCGCGACGATGCCGAGCGGGAAGAGGCGGCGCGGTCGGCGCGCGAGGCTGATATTAACCAGCTTGCGATGGACCTGAACGGCGGCGCGACCGCTGAGATTGAGGGGGTTAGCCCCGGCCTGTCCGGCAAGGCGCGCATCGATGCGATCAACGCCCTGCTGCTGCAGGACAAGCTGGCGAAACAGCGTGGTGAACTGGTGCCGGTCGAGGATGTGCGCGCCGATTATCAGGCGATGTTCGCCCGCCTGCGGCAGCGGCTGCTGTCGCTGGATACGCTGCTAACACGGTCGGCGGGCTTGACCCCGGCGCAAGCGGCGATTGTGCGACAGGATATGCGCGCGCTGCTGGTCGAGCTTGCTATGCAGATTGCCGACCCGGACCTGCGCCCGGTAGAACCGGAGGAGATGCATTAAGATGGAGCCGATCCGCTACGCCCGACCGGCGGATATCCGCGCCGGTTTGGCGTGGCTGATCAAGCCGCCGGTCGCAATCTCCCTGCCAGAGGCGGCAGAGCGTGTGCGGGTGGTTGATAATCCGTCTGGTGGGTATAGCGGCCCGTGGCGCAATGCGATGGCCCCCTACCTCATGGGGCCGATGGCAAGCCTGGATGATCAATCGTATGGTGAAACGGTTTTCGTCGGTCCCGGCCAATGCGGAAAAACCGAAATCGGCTTAAACTGGCTAACGAAATCGGTGGTCTTTGATCCGGCTGATATGCTGCTGGTCTTGGACGAAAAAGATCAGGCCGAAGACTTTGCGGTGCGTCGTCTAGCACGCTTGGTTTCCGCAACCCGCGAAGTGGGGCAACGGTTAGAAAAATCAAAGCAGCTTCAGTATGAATTTCGCGGGATGCTGGCGACCGTGCTGTGGGCGACTGGTTCAAAAGCCGCGTCAAAGCCGGTTCCGCGCGTTTGGATGTCTGAGCGGGATTCCATGCCTGACGATATGGGCACGGAAGGTGATCCTGTGGACATGTTCGAAGTTCGTGTGGCGAGCTTCGGCGCGGCGGGTAAGCTGTTCATCGAAAGCAGCCCAAAGAAATTAGTGCGCCGGACATCGCAGGCGCGGCTTGCGCTTGAAAGCCGCCACCATGCGCCGCCGACCACCGGCATTCTGGCGCGCTACATGCGCGGCACGATGCGCCGCTTTTATTGGCCGTGCCCGCATTGCGGCGAATGGTTTACCCCGGAGCCTCAAGATTTCTATATCGAGCCGGGCGCGCGCAGCACCGACGAGGTGATCGCCTTCGGCATGCAATGCCCGCACTGCGGGGTGCTGATTGCGGAAGCTGACAAGCCGGGGATGCTGGCGCGGACAATGACCGCCGATGGTTACGGTTGGGTTGCTTGGGGCGAGACCATTAGCCCCGAAGGGCGGATCAGCGGGCGCGCCCCGCGTAGCAAGATTGATAGTTTCTGGCTATCGGGGTTCCAGTCGGCCTTCGTGCCGTGGGAGAAGCTGGCGCGCAAGCAGTTGGCGGCGCAGGAGGATTTTGAACGAACCGGCGATGAAAACGCCTTAAAGACGCACTATCAGCTTCGCCTTGCGGTGCCTTACGAATCGAAGGTCGAAACCGATGGCGGCGTGCTGGATGAGGTAACACTTAAGTCCAGGGCGGAAGATTTCCCGCTGCGGGTTGTGCCGGACGGGGCGCATTTGCTGACCGCTGCGGTCGACGTGCAGGGCAGCAGCTTCGAGGTGATGGTGACGGCCTGGGGCGCCGATCAAGAAAGCTGGATCCTCGACCGCTATCAAATTGCGGTGACGGGGGAGCGGGCGGTTTCCCCCGCGTCCTACCCCGAGGATTGGGATTTGCTGGGGCCGATCTGGACGCGGGCCTACCCGCTGGCGGGCAACCCCGCGCGGGGGCTTACCCCGGCCACGGTGGTGATCGACACGGGCGGCGAGGACGGTGTGTCGAGCAACGCCAAGGCGTTCCGGGCGCGGATGCGGTTGCGCGGCTTTTCTGACAAGCGGGTGATGCTGATTAAGGGCGATCACGGGAAGAACATTCCGCTGATCCGCCCCAGCAATCCCGACCAGCGCCTAACCGCCCAGCGGAATGCGGGCGGCGATACGCGCGTGCTGCTACTGGATGTGGACCGGCTGAAAAGCATCGTCTATGCCCGATTAAAGCGGGAAGAGGCGGGGCCGGGGTTCATTCATCTGTCGCTCGCAGCATCTGATAAGCTATTCGCCGAATTGACCGCCGAACATCAGCGCGGCGGGAAGTGGATACAGACCCGCGTGCGAAACGAGAGTTTCGACCTCGCGGGCTATAACTTGGCGGGACTCTACAATTTAGGCGGAAACCGGTTCGATTGGTCGAACCCGCCCGCTTGGTTATCGGCGTTCGAAACGGACGTTACCCCCGAACCGGCAGCCCTGCCGGAACCGCGCCGGGCGCCGCCGCCAGCGGCACACCGCGCGGGCCGGGTGGTGCAGTCATCGTATCTGCAGCGCAGTGGGCGCACGGGCGTAGGGGCGCGATTTAAATGACATGGACAATCCCTGACTGGGCGGATTTCACCCCGGCGGGGCCGGGGCATATCGCGCTGCTGCGCACCTTGCACACTGCCGAGACGGACGGCATCCCGAACCGGCTGGAGCCGGGGCGGGTGGAGCCGGAAACCCTGCATATCGACGGGCGGCTGTACGGCAATGCCTCGCATCTTGATCCGCTGATCTGGCGGCGGCTGGTGCAGGTGGATCGGGTGGTGGCGATTGGGCCTGTGGTGCGCGTGACGGCGGAAGGGAGGGCGAAGCTATGATGGATGCCAGCATTTCGGTTTCCGGCAACGCGCCGCGTTTGCTGCGCGATCTGGCGGAAAAATTCCCCTTCGCGACGGCCCTTGCCCTAACCCGCACGGCGCAGGCTGGGCAGGCGGCGGTGAAGGACCATATGGCAACCGCCTTTATCCTGCGGAACCGCTTTACGCAGAATCAGGTGCGGATCGCAGCGGCGAAAAAGACCGACCTTGAAAGCGCCGTCTATCTGACGCCGAAGGCCGATTACATGGTGATGCATGAAACCGGCGGCGTCAAAACCCCGACCCGCGCCGCGTCGGTTGCCGTGCCGACCGATCAGACCCGCCGCAATAAGCGCGGGCTGGTGCCGAAATCGGCCAAGCCCCGCCCGTTGCGCGACCAGCGCCGGGTGTTCGTCATGGATCTGAAAAACGGCAGCCGTGCCGTTGCGCGCCGCAAAGGCAAAAAGCGTTTGCCGGTCAGTGTGCTGTATGTGCTGGCCGACGAAGCGAAGATCGCCCCGCGCCTCGACATGCAAAAGATCGTCAGCCGCATCGCTGTGACCGACTTCGGCCCGGAGCTTGAAAAGGCGCTGCTGGCGGAGTTGAAGCGATGACGGGCATCGATCCGGTCCGGCTGGCGGAGGAATATGCGGCGCTGCGCGAGGCGTACATCTCGGGCGTCCGGGTGGTGGAATATGCCGACCGCAAGGTCGAATACCGCAGCCTGACCGAAATCAAACGCCTGATGGACGATCTGCAGCAGCAAATGACCCCGGTGCGCAGCGTTCGCCAGGTGCGGATCAGGACGCGCCGGGGATTTTAGCCCCCTAACGGAGAAACCCCAGAATGCAGCAGCGCATCCGTGTGCCCGCTGGTCGCCGGGCCATGCCTGGGTCGGCCCTGGCGCAGGTCAGCGCCCGCCCGCCCGGCGATTACGCCCCGGACAGCGGCGCGTGGCCTGCGGCATCGGAAAGCTACCGTTCGACCGGCTGGGGCGCGGAGTATCACGATAGCGACGCCCGCGTGTTCGGCCAGGGTGGGCTGGTGCGGGCGCGATCCCGCGCGGCGGCGGCGCAGAATGGCGTCGCCAAAAGCGGCATCGACAAATATGTGTCCAACGCCATCGGCACGGGCATTGTGGTGCGGTCCGCCCATCCCGACCCGGCGATCCGGGCCGATCTACACCAGCTATTCGATGATTGGGCCGAGGAATCGGACGCAGCGGGATTGCTGGACTGGTACGGCCAGCAAGCGCTGGCGGTGCGGTCGATGCTGGAAGGCGGGGAGGTGTTTGCGCGCCATCGGCAGCGCCGCCCCGAAGATGGGCTGTCGGTGCCCTATCAGGTGGAGTTGATCGAAAGCGAGCATCTGCCGTTGCATCACAACGGGTGGAACGGCAGCAACCGGATCAAGGGCGGGATTGAGTTTGATCCGCTGGGGCGGCGCGCGGCCTATTGGCTGTATCGGTCTCATCCTGGCGCGGCGGTTTGGGATACCGACGCGATCCAGCAAAGCCGCGTGCCTGCCGATCAGGTCATCCACCTGTTTCAGCCGCTGCGCCCGGGCCAAAGCCGGGGCGTGCCGTGGCTGTCGTGGGTTTTGGCGCGGCTGGCGGAGATTGATGAGTATGATGGGGCGGAGGTAACGCGCAAAAAAATCAGCGCGATGTTCACCGCGTTCGTCACATCGGCTAACGCCGTCAGTGATCATGATAACCCGATGGGGCAGCAGTTTGCCCGGGATTTGAATGGCGCGCTGGCCGAACTGATGCCGGGGACGGTGCAGTTTCTGTACCCCGGCGAAACGGTCGACTTCGCCGCGCCCAAAGACGATGGCAGCTATGTGGAGTTTATGCGCGCACAGTTGCGCGGCATCGCTGCGGGTATGGGCGTTACCTATGAACAGTTGGTGGGTGACCTGACGGGGGTAAACTATTCCTCCATCCGCGCCGGGCTGCTGGAATTCCGCCGCCAGGTGGAAATGTGTCAGCACCAGGTGATCATTCATCAGTTCTGCCGCCCGGTTTGGCGGGCTTGGTTGCGGTCGGTGCTGATCGAACATTTCCCCCGGCAGTTCGCCCGCGATCCCGATTTTCGCAAATGGTCGCGGGCGCGGTGGATGCCCCCGGCGTGGCAATGGGTTGATCCTGAAAAGGACATTAAGGCCAGCGTTCTGGCTATCGAGAACGGCTTGACCAGCCGTGCCCGCGTCGTCGCGTCCCAGGGCGAAGATGTCGAAACCATCGACGCCGAACAGCAGGCCGACCGGCAACGGGCGGCTGACCTGGGCCTGCCCTATAGCGGCGTCGCCATCGCGGCGTAAGGAGACAGACATGGATTGGCGTTTGACCGGCCTGCGGGAGATGATCCTGCACGAGGCCGCGCAACCGTCGCTGATCGGCCTGCCCGCCCGCATGGCGGCGGCGCCCGCCGGGCATCGGCTGGGCTGGCAGGACGAGAATTTCAGCGACGATCCCGACGATACGCGCTGGTACGGCCCGCCGCCGTGGGTGCCGGATAGCGAGGGGATTATCACCCTGCGCGTCCGGGGCCTGCTGGTGCCGACTGGCCTGTGGTACTGCGATTACCTGACGTCCTATGACGCCATCGATCTGGTGATCAGCCGGGCCGAAGCGCGCGGCGATGTGCGCGGCGTATTGATGCTGGTCGATAGTCCCGGCGGGGCGGCGGCGGGCTGTTTTAGCTGTTCGGAACGGCTGCGCAGCAGCCCCCTGCCGATAGCCGCCGCTGCTGCGCCGGAAGCCTATTCGGGCGGTTATGCCCTGGCCTGCGCCGCCGACCGGCTGTTCGTGCCGAAGGACGGCGGGCTGGGGTCCATCGGCGTGATCCAAGTGCATCAGGAAATCAGCCGGATGCTGACGGAGGCTGGAGTAACCACCACCGTTTTTCGGGCGGGTGAGCGTAAAGCGCGCCCGAACATGCTGGAGCCGCTGGACGATACCGACCGCGCCGATATTAAAACTGAAATTAGCGCGGTCTGGTCGGATTTCATCGGGCTGGTTGCCGCCCATCGCGGGCTATCCAGTACCAAAATTCAGGGCCTGCAGGCGCGTTGCCTGTCTGGCCCGGCTGCCGTAAGCGCCGGTCTGGCCGATGCGCTGGGCGGGGCGCCGCAGGCGCGAGACTGGCTGAAAACACAAATCGGGGACACATCCATGAGTAATCCAGCAGGGGGCGCGGCCCCCGGCGCGTCGGCGGGCACTGCCGCCGATTCGCAAAGCCTGAGCGACCGCCTGGCAGCGCAAATCGCTGCCGCGCGGGAAGAGGGCCGTAAAGAAGGCGTCGCGGCGGAGCGTGAGCGGGCGGCGGGTATTGTTGCCCTGTGCGATGTGGCGCAAATGCCGAAGCGCGCCGCCGGGCTGATCACGGACGGCAGCGCGCTGGAAGCGGCGGCGGTCAGTCTGCAACGCGCCCGCGCCGATGCGTCGGACGCGGCGGGCGGGCCGGTCGATTCGGGCCAGCCGGGCACCGGTCAGGGGCTGGCCGGGTCGCCGCTGAAGATGGGCATGGCGGAGTTTAGCCGCCGGAAACGGGAGGGCCAGAACAATGGCTAAAACCCTAACTCAGTCGGCGGTGGCCCTGCAGATCGTTCACGAGACCGACGCCAAATATTGCCGGGAGGAGGCGAGTTTGCTGCGCGGGCACGCCTATCCGGCAGGCCTTATCCTGGGAATTGTTACCGAAGATGGGGCGGATAAGGGCAAATTTGGCCCGCACGACCCAACGGCAACCGATGGGCGCGCGGCTGTCGCGGCCATCCTGATCTATCGGCAGTATCCCGACGATACGGTGCCGGTCAGCGGCCCGCCGGTGCGGGTCGCAGTGCTTCGGCGCGGTCCCGCCTCTGTTACCGAGGGATCGCTGATCCGTCACCCATCCATCGACACCGTGGCCGAAAAAGCCGCGCAGGATGCTGACCTGCTGGCAACGCTGGGTATCCGCGTTCTGCCGCAGGCTTAAGGAGTTTTTTCCATGCTTATGCAGGATGTTTGGAACAGCGATGCCTTTAGCGTCGTTGAAATGACGCACGCCCTGAACCAGCAGCCGCCGGTTCCCGGTCGCATTGGTCAATTGAAGGTCTTCGGTCCGGGGCGTGGCATCACCACAGCGACGGCAGTCGTCGAGTATCAGCGCAACAAGCTGGTGCTGATCGACAGCAAGCCGCGCGGTACCCCGGCGGTTCAGTTGGAAACGGCACCCCGCAAAAAAGTGCCGATTTTGGTCCCGCATTTCCCAAAAGAAGCGACGATTTTGGCGGACGAAACGACCGGGGTTCTGGCCTTCGGCTCGACCAACCAATTCGTGACGGTCATGGACCTGGTTGACCAGCGGTTAGCCCTGTTGCGCGCCCAGTTTGATGCGACGTGGGAGTTTCTGTACGCGCGGGCGCTGCACGGTATCGTTATTGATCCGCTGGGCGAAGTTCTATTGGACTGTTTCCAGACCTTCGGGTTTACCGAGGAAACGGTCAATTTCGATCTGACCAACGCGAATTCTGACGTTCCCGGCCATTGCCGGGCGGTCAAGCGGCTGATCGAAAAGAACCTTCAGGGGGATGTTTCTACCGGCGTCCGCGCGCTGTGTTCGCCGGAATGGTTTGATCAGTTTATTTCGCACCCGAAAGTTGTTAAAGCCTATGAAACCTGGGTGGGCTTGCACCCAGTTCGGGATGACGTGCGCAGCGGCTTTACCTTTCAGGGCATTACCTTCGAGGAATATTCGGCTGAAGTGTCGAATTCGAAGGGGGTGCCGCAGCGGTACATCGATGAAGAAACAGCGCGGTTCTACCCCGAAGGAACGCGCCAGACCTTCGATAAGGTTTTTGCGCCTGCCCCCTGGGAAGGCGTTACCAATACCATCGGCCTTCCGCTCTATGCGGCGCTTGAAAGCCTGTCCGATCCCAAGTTGGGGCGGCGCATTGACGCGCAAAGCAATATCATCCCGATGTGCCTGAACCCGAAAGTGCTGGTGAAGGGTATCTGATGGACCCCGCGCGGCTGGCGCGCTTGGCGCTTCGGCCTGCGCAGCGTGCCTTTGCCGAATGGGTCGAGTACCGCCCGCAACACGCCCCGGCCTTCCCGGTTCGGGGCGTTTTTAATGCGGCACACACAGCGCTATCGGGCGAGGGGGAGGTGGATTTTTCCACCACCGCGCCAAGCTTGGGGATCGTGGACAGCGATTTTCCGGCGCCGCCCCGGCAGTCTGATCGGATCGTCATTCGCGGGCGGGTCTACGAGGTGGCCGATGTGCAGCCCGATGGGCCGAACATCGGCAGCCTGCTGATCCTAACCACAACCCAGCAGCGCCCCGATGGGCGCAAGCCGGACCGGATCGATTCGACCCGGCGGATCACCGACCCCGAGGGAATAGATTGATGGATCCTTATCCCTTTCCGCCGCCGAAGGTGCTGGCACCGCTACCGCGCTTGCCCGCGCCGCCGCGCACCCTGATCCGCGACCATGTGGCGGCGCTGCTGATCTATCGCACCGATGCCGGGCAGTTTGTCTACCGGTCAAAAGTCCACCCGATACCGGAGGATATTCCGGCGGCGCTGGTGGTCTGGACGATGGCCGAAACCCGCAAGCAGCAGCCGAACAGCCCGACGCTGTACGATTGCAGCCTGACCTTGGCGGTCGAGCTAAAGGTGATTGCGGCGGAAGGTCATCACCAAGGGCGCACCGATGGCGCGGATGAAGAGGAAAATTGGGATAGCGTCCTAGACCGGCTCTGTACCCAGGTCGAAACCGCGCTTTTCCTCGACCCTTGGCTGAACCGCGTTGCAACGATCACCGATGTAAACACCCGGATGGGGTTTGCGGCGGAGGGGGCGTTTGTGCCCGGCAGCGCCATGATCGAATTTCGGCTGGAATACCCGATGGAAGCGCTGGCCGAAACCCCGGCGGGCACGCTGGTGCTGGGCATGCGGGTCGATGTGATCGACCCCGCCGCCGACCCGAACCGGCTGGGGCGGTTTGATCCGCCGCGCCCGACCGGCCCCGATGGGCGCATCGAAATCGACGCCGGGATTATTCACCGGGCGAAATAGTTGCCACAGGCCTCAAGTAGCGCAAGGCGCGGTAGGCCAACATCTGAGGATAACATGGCTATTTCCTTCAACCTGATCCCGCCGGATCGGCGGGTGCCGGGGCAGTCGTTCGAGTTTGACAGCAGCCGCGCCGGGTATTTTCAGGAACAGGTGCGGGTGGTGCTGATCGGCGCGCGCCTGCCGACCGGCACCGCGCCTGCGGGCGTGCTCGAACGGGTGCAGGGCGTCGATCAGGCGAAAACCCAGTTTGGGCGCGGGTCGATGCTGGCGCGCATGGTGGAGATTTTCCGCCGCAACAATGCCACGGCGGAGCTTTGGTGCCTGCCGGTCAACGATCTGGCGACCCTGCCCGACGATCTGACCATCGATAACGAGGATATCCCGATTGATTATGTCGGGGAGGTGATCCCGGCCACCGGCCGCATCGATTACACCGGTAGCGCGGTGACGGCGGCGGGGGTGATCACGCTGTATATCGGCGGGCAGCGCGTGCGGGTTACGGCGGCGAAGGCGGACGGCCCGGTGCAATTGGCCGTTAAAACCACCATCGCCATTAATCAAGCCCTCGATCTGCCCGTAACCGCCGTGACGGACGGCGATGGCGTGGTGCTGACGGCCCGCCACCGGGGCGAAATCACCAATCAAATCGACCTGCGGCTGAATTATCGCGGCGCGATTGCCGGGGAACGGCTGCCGACCGGCGCGGCGGTGGTGCTGACGCCAATGGCGGGCGGCGCGGGTGACCCGTCGATGCTGACCTATCTGCCGAAGCTGGGGGACGAGCAGTGGTTTGCCATCGTCTGCCCCTATACCGCAGGCGACGCGCAGCAGGTGGTGCAGGAAGAAATGGCGGCGCGCTGGCACCCGGACCGGCAGGTCTATGGGTTGGCGTTTTCCGCCCTGGTTGCGCCGCTGGATGATCTGCTGGACTACGGCCAAACCCTGAACGGCCCTTATCAGTCGGTGATGGGTATCCCCGCCTGTCCGGCCCCGCCGTGGGAAATTGCCGCCGCCTATGGCGGTCAAGCCGCCCTATCCCTGGGGATCGACCCGGCCCGCCCGTTGCAGACCCTGCCGCTGACCGGCATTCTGCCGCCTGCCCAGGGCGACCGGCTGACAATTACCGACAGTAACAGTCTGCTCTATCGCGGTATCGCGACGGCGCAGACCGAGTCGGACGGCACCCTGCGCATCCAGCGCGAAATCTCCACCTATCGGGTGAATGAATGGGGGGAGCCGGACCCGTCCTACCTTGACCTGACCACCCCCGCCACCCTCAGCTATTACGTCCGCTCCCTACGGCAGCGACTGCGGCTGAAGTTCCCCCGCGCCAAGCTGGCGCGGGATGGGGCGCGGATCAGCCCGGGCCAAGCGGTGGTCACACTGGCGACGATCAAGGCGGAGGTGCTGGCCCATTACACCACCCTGGAACGCCTGGGGCTGGTCGAAAATATCGGCGCGTTTGTCGAGTACCTGATCGTTGAACGCGATCCTGCCGACCCGAACCGCGTCAACCTGCTGCTGCCGCCGGACCTGGTGAACCAACTGCGGTTTATCGCCGGGGTTGTGCAGTTCCGCCTAGAATTTGGAGCTTAAGCGATGACCGGCTTTACCTCCGCCACCCGCGCCAACGGCAGCGCGGGCCAGGCGTTTTCGAACCGCATTGCCGGGACGATCTATGTGCGGGTCGATGGCGAGATGCTCTGGGCGCGCGGCGCCTGGAAAGTCAATTTCGCGAGAACCGTGCGCGAAGGCGTGGCGGGCCAGGACCGCGTGCATGGCTACACGGAAAAACCGGCGATTCCCTCGGTCGAAGGGGAAGTGACGGACCGGGGCGAACTTAGCCTCGATAAACTCAGCCAGATCGAAAACGCCACCGTGACGGTCGAGCTTGTGAACGGCAAAACCTATGTTTTGTCAGAAGCTTGGCTGGTTTCCGAACTGTCGATCGAAACCGAGGACGGTAAGTTTTCGGTGAAATTCGAAGGCATGGACATTACCGAACAGATGGGGGCCTAACATGGCGGTGATTACACTGACGCATCCGATCCAAGTGGACGGCAAAGACGTGACCGAATTGACCGTGCCGACGCGGCTGACTTTGGGCGCGCTGCAATTGATGGACAATGAAAAGGGCGAAATCGGCAAGCTGGCGGGGCTGATCGCTGGGGCGTTCAAAATCCCCCTCTCCAGCGCGCGCCAGATGGATGTTGCCGATCTGGGGGCCGTGTCGGAAGTGCTTTTCCCTTTGTTGCCGACTTCGGGCCTGGGTGGGACCGCCTAGCGGGCGATCTTGCCTGCCTGCACCATTGGGCGCCGTCCGAAGTGCGGGCGATGACGGCGGACGAATTCCACTGGTGGGTGCGGCACACCCGGCGCGTGGCACAGGAGATGCAGCGCTCCTAGCCCATCGGTCGCCCTAGTCGCTTCCTTTGTTTCTTCCACCATAAGTTGCGGTTTGCGCCGAAGAGAGTCAAAAATGGCGGGAAACATCTCGGCAGCGATTAAAATTCTGCTGTCGGCAGTCGACCGGGCATCGGCCCCGATCCGCGCTGTGCAAGCCCGGTTGTCGGGCATCACAGCAGCGGCGGCGCGGGCGCGGCTGGCGCTGGCAGCCTTGGGTGAAATCAAGGGCCTCGATAAGCTAAAAGCCGGGTTGGGCGGCGTGCTGGGGCACCTTAAGGGGATTGCGGGGCAGGCGGCGGGCTTGGCGGCGCCGGTCGCGGCGCTCTTCGGCGGGGCGTCGATTGCCGGGATACTGGGGGCGGTCAAGGCGACCAGCGACTATGCCGACGAGATTTCTGGCGCGGCGCAGATCGCCGGGGTGGCGGTCGAACAGTTTCAGGCCCTGGCCTATGCTGCCGATCAGGCCAATGTGCCGACCGAGGTTCTGTCCAAATCCTTCAATATTCTGAATAAAAACATCGCCTATGCCCGTTCAGGGAATAAAAAAGCCGCTGAAATGTTCGCGGCAATGGGCCTGTCGGTCGATGAATTGAAACAACTATCGCCCGATGAAGTTATGCGAAAGCTGGCCGATAGTTTTGAAAAGATCGAAAACCCGTCCCTGAAATCTGCCGCTGCAATGGCGATTTTTGGTAAGGCGGGCGCGCAGCTTCTCCCCTTCTTTGAAGGTGGGTCAAAATCCATCGGGGAGATGGAGGATAAGGCCAAGCGCCTTGGCATCGTTATGGGGGGCGATGGCATCGATGCGGTTAAGGATTTTGGCGATAACGTCAGTACCTTAATGCAGTCGATCCAGGGGCTGGCGCGCAGCATCGCCGTCAAGGTGATCCCTTACCTTGAGCCGCTGGTGTTGCGGATGACCGACTGGATCGCCGCTAATCGCGAGCTGATCGCCACCAAGGCCGGGGAGTTTGTCGAGAAACTGGCAGGCTGGCTGCAGCGCATTGATTTTGATGCGGTCTTGCAGGGGATTACCGATTTTGCGGCGGGGGTGCAGCGGATTGTCGATTTTCTGGGCGGCTGGTCAAACGCCCTGACGCTGCTGGCCTTGAGCCTGACCGGGCTGCTGGGGCCGATGGTCTCGGTGGCAGGCGGCACGGCGCAAATTGCCATCTCCCTCACGCGGCTGCTGCCGGGCTTGGCGGCGGCAACCGGCGGATTTGCAAGGTTCGGCCTGCGCGTTGCGGCGCTGGCGGTGGGCTTGGGCGGGCGGTTGGCCCTGGCGCTCGCCGGGCTGGTGCCCGCGCTGATGGCACTGATCCCACCGATTATATCGGTCGGCGCGGCGATCTTGGCGACCCCTATTGGCTGGCTGCTGGCGGGGATCGCCCTTATTGCCGGGGCGGTCTACCTGATCATCAATAATTGGTCCGCGCTGGGCGATTTTTTTACCGGCCTGTGGGACGGCATCAAAGCGCTATTCGGCGGGCTGATCGGCTGGTTTGCCGATATCGGCGGGCGCTGGATTGGCGCCTTATGGGGCGGGCTGAAATCGGCCTGGGGTGGCCTGTGGGGCTGGATTACCGATGCGGTTAGCGGCTTGGTCGATCTGATCACTGCGCCCATTCGGGCCGTGTCGGGGCTTGTGACCAATACGATTACGGGCGGCGGGGCGGCGCCGATGGCGGGCAGCGCGGGCAGCGGTGGCGGGCCGGTGGTTAATGCCGGGGGACTGCGGGAGGGGACGGGGTTAATCCCCCCGGCAGCGGGACCGGCGCGGGCGCAGGTTGGCGGCGAAATGGTGGTGCGGTTTGAAAACCCGCCGCCGGGCATGACGGTCGAGAAATCGACCAGCGACACGCCCGGGCTGACTTTCCGTCCCGATCTAGGACCGGCCTGGGGCATCGCGTAAAACCAAAGGGTAAAATCAACATGGCTTGGCGCGACCGTTTGCAGCCCGCAAGCTTTCGCGGGGTGCCGTTTTTTGTCGATTCCGCTGATCTAGAAGCGGGGCGGCGGGTGGTGCTGCACGAATATCCGCTGCGCGACCTGCCGTCCGCCCAAGATTTGGGGCGGGCGCAGCGGAAATTCGGGGTAACGGCCTATGTGCTGGGCAAGGATTATCTCGATGCCCGTGACCGGCTGCTCAAGGCGCTTGAAACCGGCGGCGCCGGAACCCTGATCCTGCCGACCTGGCCCGCCCAGCAAATGGTGCTTGCGGCACCCGCGCGCCTATCGGAAAGCAAAGAGGAAGGCGGCATCTGTCGGATATCGTTGCAGTTTGCCGAGGCGGGGGAGCCGGTGCATCCGGCAGCGGCGGGCGGCGGGCCGAACGCGGCGGCGGAACGGGTTACCGTTGCCCGGCGGGCGGCGCGTGACCGGTTTGCCGGGGATTGGCGCATGCGCCAGCCAAACGGCGGGCTGCTGTCGAGCCTTGTGACGGATGCTTTAGGCGATGAATGGGGCGGGTTGCTGGTGGCGCTCACGGCGGTTGCCAGCGATACCGGCAGTCTGACCAGCGCGGGCGGCGTCCTGCTGGGTAGCTTGCTGGGCGATTTCACGGCGGGGGACCGCCAGAGTATCGGTGATGGTGCGGCGCTGGCGGAAGGGCTGCTGGGCATTGTGGCAGGGTTGGTCGATCCGGTGGCGGGCACTTTGGCGGCGGACCCGCTGTTGCGCGCGCTTGCCGCGCTGGTTTATGTGCCGCAATGGGGCGCGGCGGGTACGGGGGTAGCCTACCCGCGCGGATCGGCGCAACCCGGCTGGGCTGCCAATTGGCCGATGTCCAGCAATCGCCAGATTTTGCGCGGCAACCGCTCGGCTTTGGCCGATCTTCTGGGGCAGGCGGTGGTGATCGAAACCGCCCGCCATGTCACCGACTACACCCCCGCCAGCACCCGCGACGCCATCACCCGGCGCGACCGGCTGATCGAGGGGCTGGATGAAGCGGTGGATCGAATACAGGTATGGGATGCCACCTATACGGTAGCAACCGATGCCGACCGGGGGCAATCCGCCGCGCTGACCGAGGCGCTGACGGCCTGCGTTATCGGCGCGGCGGACGCGCTGAATGCGGCGGCGAGCCTCGTGCGGTTAACCCAAGTGACACTAACCCAGACCCTGCCCGCTGTGGTGCTGGCCTATGACCGGAGCGAGGACGAACGCGGCGCCGACGATATCGTTCTGCGCAATCGGATCATCCATCCGCTGGCCCTGCCCGCTGGGGTGCCCTTGGAGGTGAAGGTATGATTGATACCCCACTGGTCCCCCCAATGGAGCCGGTGACCCTGATCCTTGACGGCGGGGCCATCGAAGGCTGGACCGAAGTCCGGGTATCGCGCGCGCTTGATCACGCTGCGGGAGATTTTAGCCTCGGGCTGACCGACAAAAGCCGGGGGCCGGATGGGGTGGCGGTCCCGGCGCGGCTGTATTGCGGGGCGGAGTGCCGGGTGGCCATCGGCGGCGATATCGTGCTGACCGGCTATGTCGATGATGTGTCGATCAGCTATACCGCCACCAGCCACGCCATCCGCGTTTCGGGCCGGTCAAAAACCTGCGATCTGGTGGATTGTTCGGTCGATCCCGCTTATTCGGGCGCAGGTAAGGGCGGTAAGGAAAAGCCGCTGTCCGGCCTGTTTGATAAGCGCGGGGAAATTGCCCGCAGCGTGCGCGGCGATAAAGCGGTGACCGCCGGGCTGGCGACCCAGGCCGAACCGGTCAAGCAAGCCCCGGCGGCGGCGGAAGGCGGGCATTTTCGCGGGCAGCGGCTGGGGCAGGTGGCGCAAGCGCTGGCGCGCCCCTATGGCGTAACGGTGCTGGCAGTCGGTGATACGGGCGAACCGTTACCGGGCATTACGGTCGAGAAAGGGGATAAGGTTTTCGATGTCATCGAACGGTTGTGCCGGTTGCGCGGCCTTTTGGCGAGCGACGACGCGCGGGGAAATCTTATCCTTGCCCGGCCTGGCGGTGGCCGCGATCAAGGCACGCTCACCCTCGGAAAAACCATCCTGGCCGGAGACGCCAAATTCTCGATCAAAGACCGATATTCCGAATACCGCGTCTTCGGGCAGTCCCCCAGCCTGCACCGAGACGCCTACGGACGCACCAGTGACGACGACGAACTTATCGACCCCGACGATACGGACAATGATGGGCCTGCGGCTGACGGCCCGGCGGTAGCCCCAGAGGATCGGGACGATATCGCTGACCGCGCCGAAGCGGTGGCAGTCGCCCAGGGCGTTGCCCGCGATGCGGGCGTGCCGCGCTACCGGCTGCTGGTGGTGCAGGCCGAAACGGCGGCGGAGGCGGGCGGCGTCCAAGGGCGGGCCGAATGGGAAGCCGCGCACCGTTTGGGCAAGAGTTTGGAGCTAACCTATACGGTGCCCGGTTGGCGCAGCGCGACCGCCCGTCTGTGGGAAACCAATGGCACGGTGTGGCTAGCCGACCCGCTGGCGGCGCTGGATCGCAGCTTGATCGTCGCGGGGTTGGAATTCGCCCTCGATAATCAGGGCGGCATGGTGACCCGGCTGACCCTGGCCCCGGCAGAAGCCTACCTGCCCGAGCCGTTGAAAGCCAAAAAGCCCAAAAGCGGCGGCGGGCGCGATAGCGACGGCAAAACCAAGCCGCAGGGCCTGTTCGGTCCGCGCGGGGAAATTTCGACCGGGGTGAACGGTTAACCAGGGGCAACCTTATGGATCAGGATACGCTGGGTCGGGCGGTCGCCCCGCTGGGGCGGCGCGCCGGGCGCATGATTGCGCGGGGAATCATTGGGGTCACTCGGCTGATCAAAGGGCGGCAGGTGGCACAGACCGGGCGCTATGCCGAGGAAACCCGCGACGATACCGAAGTGTTTCAGGACTATGGTTTTGCCAGCCGCCCGCATCCAGGGGCAGAGGCGGTGGTGGTAGCGCTGGCGGGCGATGCGTCCCACCAAATCATCATCGCCGTCGAGGATGCCCGGTATCGATTCGGCCCGCTGAAAACCGGCGAAGTCGCGCTGTACGATGATCAGGGGCAGCACGTCTACCTGTACCGCGACGGAATCCGCGTCCGCGACCGCCACGGCAATGAAGCGCTGCTCTCGGCAGCCGGACTCGCCTTAACCAGCCCAACGGCTGCGCGGGTCACAGCGCCGCAAGTGATTGTCGATAGTGGCGATATTCGCTTGGGCACCGATGATCTACGCCCGGTCGCCCGGCTTGGCGATCCGGTGCAGGTGGATGGCAAGACCGGCTCGATTATTGGCGGGTCCGATATCGTCAGGGCCGGTTAGGGATAGGTTCTTTTTTGACGCAAATGCGTCGTCGCGGGTCGCGCCCGCTCGGGATTTGCTATTTATTTTTGACGCAAATGCGTCGTCGCGGGTTGCGCCCGCGCGGGATTTGCTATGGACCCTAAAATCATCTGGTCATCGGAAACCTGGGACGGCGATCTGTCGTTTCTGCCGCCCGACCTGCAGCATGACGACGATCTAATGACCGCCGTGCTGATCAGCCTGTTCACCGACCGCCGTGCGTTGCCGGACGATCCGTTGCCCGATGGGGTGAGCATCTGGCGCGGGGTGGAGGGGGATGCTGTTCCGGTGCTTTCCGGGCGGCGCGGCTGGTGGGCCGACCCGACCCTAGACGCGCTGCCCGATGGGCGGGCCGATTGGATCGGCTCGCGCCTCTGGTTGCTGTCCCGCGAAAAATGGACGGCGGCGGTGGCCGAACGCCTGCGGCTCTACGCCGAAGAGGCGCTGGCCTGGTTGATCGACGATGGCGTTGCCGACCGGGTGACGGTTGCGGTGGCGCGCGGTCCGTTTCAGGTCATTCAACTGTATGTGGAAATCCTGCGTACCGGCGGCGCGGTGTTTACCGGGCGCTTCGATTGGGCCTGGTCGGATTTGTTTAAACTCCAGCAATAGGGCAATCCCATGCCGTTCTTCAGACCGTCTCTGCGCGACCAAGTAGCGCGGATCGGGGCGGATATTGCCGCGCGCCTGCCCGGCGCTAATGCCGGGCTGCGCCGGTCAGTGCTGGGGGTACTGGCCCGCGTTTTCGCGGGCGCGGTCGATGGCCTCTATGGCTATCTGACCTGGCTGGCGCGCCAGATTTTTCCCGATACGGCCGAAACCGCGTATCTCGACCGCTGGGCTGCCATCTGGGGCGTTACCCGTAAACCAGCCGCGCGGGCCTTTGGCGCGCTGCGCGTCACCGGCTTCGTCGGCGCGGTCATTCCAGCGGGCACGGCCTGGGCCTATCAACCCGGTATTGGGGATGATGGGCAGGTGCTGCCGACCGTACTGGTGGAGGCGGTGGCGGAAGCGCAAATCCCCGCAGCGGGCTTTACCCTTGTATCGGCCCGCGCGGTGGAAGCGGGGGGTGGCGGCAGTTTGCCCGCCGATGCGCGCCTATCGCTGGTCAATGCCGTGCCGGGCGTGCTGCCCGATGCGCGGGTTGAAACCGCTTGGTCGGGCGGCGCCGATGTGGAGGATGACGAGAGCCTGCGGGAACGGCTGCTGGCGCGCATCCAGCGCCCGCCAGAAGGGGGTGCGGTTCACGATTACCTCGCCTGGGCGCTGGCAGTGCCCGGCGTTAGCCGCGCCTGGGTCTACCCGCACCGGATGGGCCTCGGCACCGTCGGCGTGGCGGTCATGTGGCAAGCGGGCGGTGGCGCGGATCGGCCAGCGACGGACGCCGAACTGCAACTGGTGTTTAACACTATCGATGACCGCCGCCCGGTGACGGCCGGGCTGTTCGTCTTTGCCCTGCGCCCCGTTGCCATCAACCTCGTGATCCGGCTCAAGCCGCCGACCCAAGCGGTGCGCGATGCGGTGCGCGCCAATCTGCTCGATCTTTTCATGCGCGAGGGGGCGCCGGGGGGCGTGCTGCTGATCTCCCACATTCGGGAAGCGATTAGCACGGCCCTGGGCGAATGGGACCATGTGGTCGATCCGCCGACCGGCCCCGGCATCGCCAACGATCAATGGGGCAACGCCGTCATGACCGACGCGACCGGCATTCCGGTTTTGGGGACGATCACATGGCTGCCCCTATAGTCCCGGCGCTGCCGGAAGAACTGCTGGTGCCCTGCGGCGCGACGGACGAGGAATACCGCCAAATGATGGCGGACCTGCTGCCGCTCGGCCCGGTCTGGCCCCGGCGGCGCGACAGTACCCTGCAAAAGCTGCTGCTAGCCTTCGGCGCCGAACTGGCCCGCGCCCATAATCGGGGCTGCGATCTGGCGCGGGAGGCGGTGCCGTCCGACTCGGTGGAGCTTTTGCCGGATTTGGAGCGGGTCACCGGCCTGCCGGACGAATGTGAACCGCCGGGGGAATCAACCATCGAGGCCCGCCAGCGCCGGGTAGTGGCGAAGCTCAATCACCGGGGCGGGCAGTCGATCCAGGTCTATAAAGACCTAGCGCGCGATAGCTTCGGGATCAGCCTGTGCGTGCGGGAATTCCGCCCGTTTCGGGCCGGGCCGGATCGCCCGTCGATTGATCCCGTCTATGCGCCCGGTGCTGTGAACGCGCAGAGCGCTGGGGGGGCGGCACCGACCGGCTTTGTCGTCGGGCGGCGGTTGCAGTCCGAATTCTACGGGCACGCGGGCGCGCCCCTGTCGAACAACGACTGGCGTTTCGTCTGGTCGGTCTGCCTCTGCGATCCCGCCAGCGCGCCACCCGGCGCGCAAGAAATCAAATTCAGGGCAGGGGCCAAGCCGCACCCGGCGCAAATCGGGGCGCTGGGTCGGGCCGGAGACCCGTTGCGGATCTACGAGGATAACCTCGTTTGGCTGCTCTGCCTGATTAACCGGAACAAACCGGCGCACACGCTGCTGCTGTGGAACGTGTTGTGCCCTGACCTAATGGATAGGTTCAAAAATGCATAGGATCGATGGGGAGGGGGCAACCCCGGACGGGCGGTTTACCGAGGGCAACCCATTAACAGGGGAAATCCCGACAGTCGTCACCAAGGGCTGGCTGAATGATCTGCAAGAAAATATTATGCGCTGCCTGCGCGAAGGGGGGATTCCGGCTACCAAAGGCCGCGACCTCGACCTGTGGGACGCGATCATGGCCGGGGCGACCAAGATCGTTACCGATATTCTGCAGAGTTTCGAATATGTGCAGGATGGCGGCAATGTGACCGGCACCATCAAGGGCGGCAAGTTTCGGTTAAACGCCCCCGCTGGCCCGACGATCCCCACCAGCCTTACCCCGTCCGGCGGTAATGTGACCGGCACCATCAATGTGCTGGCCGGTACCTTTACCCTGACAGCGGCGGGCGGGGGCAGCGGCGGCGGGGAAGGTCCGGCCATTCCCGATGGGATTTTGGCGATTGGCTCGGGGACCGGCCTTCGCGCTGCGCAAGGCGGCGGCAAACAGGCTTCCTGGGATAATGGCGAGCTTGGCGTTTCCGGCGTCATTAGTTGCGGCAATGGCTATATTCGCTCGTCGGTCTACGAAGGGCAGCCGCTCGCGGGATCGGGGAATGGGCTGTTCCACGCGACGATTTTCAGCGATCCCAGCCCGGACCATAATTTCTACGTCGCGGCGTCCAATTCGGTCCCGGCCAATCCCGGCGGGGTGCGGAAATTCGCGGTCGATATGACCGGATCGATTTTTGCCAGCAACGCCAGCATCGGCGCCGCCGACTATGCTGAATGGTTTGAAGGGCAGCCCGATATCGGCGTCGGCGTGACGGTAGTGCTGGGGGCGGAGGGGGTGCGCCGCTTCGATGCCGCCCGCGACCGCCCCAGCCATATCATCGGGGTGACCCGCCCGCGCGAAACCCGCGCGGCGTTGATCGGCAATGCCGCCGAAGCCCATTGGGCGCGGCAGTATTTGACCGACGATTTCGGGGCGCCGATCTGGGAGGAAGGGGTTACCGACGATGGCGAACCCTTCCGCCGCTGGGCGCTAAACCCGGCGTTCGACCCATCCCGCCCTTATGTCCGGCGCTCGCAGCGGGCCGAATGGTCGCTGGTCGGCCTGCTGGGGCAAATCCCGGTCCGGGCCGGACAAACGGTCAACCCGCGCTGGCGGTTGATTGGCGCGCTGTCCGACACTGTTAATCTCTATTTCGTGAGGTAATCATGCCGCGTCTGGCTTTAGAGTTTGGGTCGCTGCTCAATAATGACGGCGAGAAGCTGAAAAGTGCGTTCAGTAAAATCGACGCGATGACGGATGAGATTTATACGCTCATTGGTCTCGCTCAACCCAAAACCCCGTTTCTGACCAGCCTGCTCGGCGTAAGTTCGGCGGGGCTTTTGGCCCGCGCATCGGACGGGACGGCGGCGGTGCAGACTTTGGGCGCCACCGGGCAATCGCTGGTGGCGGCGGCATCGGCGCAGGCGGCGCGGGATGTCTTGCAACTGGGGGCGGCGGCGCTGCTGGGCACCAGCGGGGCGGGCAGTGTGGTGGTGCGGGATGCCAATGGGCAACTGCCCTACGATAGCGTCCCCAAAACCGCCTGGGTCGATGTATCCGGTAAGCCGCTGAACTTCCTGCCCTCGCCGCACACCCACCCTTGGGGCGAATTGGTTGGCGTGCCATTTGTGGTTCAGGCCCTGGCCGGGCTTGCCAGCCAGGGGCTGGTGACGCGGACAGCGGTGGGGTTGGATGTTACCCCGTCCAGCGCCTTGGGGTTGTCGCTGCTGGGCGCGGTGGATGCCCCGGCGGCGCGGGGACTGCTGAACCTGGGGGCGGCGGCACTGCTGGGCACGGCGGGGGCCGGGTCGGTGGTGACGCGCGGCGCCGATGGCACGATTGCCCCCGGCGATCTGCCCGCCATTGCGCTGAATGATACGTTCGAGGCGGGTAGTCAGGCGGCAATGCTGGCGTTGACGGCACAAAAGGGTGACGCCTGCGTGCGCACCGACCTGAGTAAAACCTTCCTGCTGGCCGCCGATCCGGCCTCGGTGCTGGCCAACTGGAAGGAAGTGCTGGCGCCGGTCGGGTCGATTGCGTCGGTCTTCGGGCTAACCTCTTCCGCCGTATCGATCCTCGGGCTGACGGGGTTGGCCGGGTCCGTCGAGGATGCCGACGCCCTGCCGATCTATGACGCCTCTGCCGGGGCGCACGCCCGGGTCACGCGCGCGGCGCTGCTGTCGATGCTGGCGGCACCGGACGGTAAAACCGGGCTGACCGATGGGTCGGCGTCGCTGATGGTCGCCAATTCGGCGGGCACCCTGTCGAAAGTCGCGCTGTCCGATTGGATCGGCGGCCATGCCGCAAACTCCGGCCCGCTCGATACCGATTCGCTGCTGATCGGCCCGCTGGCAGGCCTGCCGAAGCGCACCACCCTGGCGCAATTGTTCAACGGGCGGACCCTGCAGAACAGCCGGCTGATTGGCGTCACGGAAACCAAGCAGGCGCGGACCGATATTTCCGGCGCGGTGACGATGGGCACCTATCAGGTCGGCAATACCTACCATTATCGGCTGACCGGCAACGCCACCCTAACCCCGCCGACCCGCCCGACCGCCACCAATGGCGCGGTGGGGATTACGGTGATTGTCGAACAGGACGGCACGGGCGGGCGCACCTTCGGGATCACCCCTGCGTCTGGCGAAACCATTCTATGGTCGGGCGGTAGCGCGGGGACGATCAACCCCGCCCCGAACAGCATCACCGTGTTTTCGCTGATGAGCTGGCAGGGCGCGACCGTCTGGCTGGCGAGCAAATGGATCTAGCATGCTGATCGATTTTCGCACCCGCACGGGCGGCAGCGGTCCGCCCCTGCCGGTCTGGCGCACCGTCAATGCGCCCTCATGGGCCTATTGGCAGTGTATTGCCACCAATCGCGCGGGGCGGTGGGTGGCGATTGGCACCCTGCCGACCAATGCCAATTATACGGTTTCTGCCGTGTCCGACGATAATGGCGAGACCTGGCAATATGACGGCGCGGGGTCGCTGCTGCCCTTTGCTGGGGGTATCCATCGGCTGATTTTCAATGCCGGGCTGTTTATCGCGGTGGGGGTTTATGGCGTTGCGACCTCTCCCAACGGACGGACCTGGACGAACCAGACCGCCNTGCCACCAATCGCGCGGGGCGGTGGGTGGCGATTGGCACCCTGCCGACCAATGCCAATTATACGGTTTCTGCCGTGTCCGACGATAATGGCGAGACCTGGCAATATGACGGCGCGGGGTCGCTGCTGCCCTTTGCTGGGGGTATCCATCGGCTGATTTTCAATGCCGGGCTGTTTATCGCGGTGGGGGTTTATGGCGTTGCGACCTCTCCCAACGGACGGACCTGGACGAACCAGACCGCCAGCCTGCCCTATGCCCCCAGCCCGGCGAACGGCTATTTTGCCGCCCTGGCCTTTGGGGGGTTCGCGCTTATGCCCTACCGGACCCACTCTGTGCATGGGGTGGGGGCGGGGCCTTGGTATGCTAAACCGCTACCGGTTGCCGAAAATTGGGCGGAAATGCTGGGGTTCGGTACTGGGACGGTTCTGCTGATTTCCCAGGGTGGGGGTAACGGCAGTACGGTGCTGCGGTGGCAGATTAGCCCCGCTGACTACGAGACGATGCCGTCCATCCCTGCGCCAATCTGGCGCGGCGCGACCGG